>SHOH01000230.1 GCA_004294845.1 Anaerolineaceae bacterium | reverse complement strand
GTCATTCTATTGTAAAATCCTATGGAAAAGCAGGACGATAGATGTTATTATATAGTCATTGCAATTTTTGTCTGAGTCAGAAAAAAGTAGAGTAATTAATCAGTCTCAGCTGAAAATCAAATCTAAAGATATTATACGAGGTGATAATTAAAATGAAGAAATTTAGAATTCTAGCAGTATTTTTGTCTTGTATTTTTATATTATCTGCGTGTACAAAAGATACCGTAAATAATAGTACAGATAGCGAAAGAAGTGTTGAGGACCAGCAGGAAGTATTAGAAGATCTAGTAGATAGTGAAGCAGATGAAATTCCACAGTCCAAAAGCTCTAACTCCTCAAGTATTACATCTGAAGATAGTGAATCAGATGAAAATCCAACGGAGCTTCCACAAAAGCCACAAAACTACACAAAAATTGCAACAATAGATTATACTTTTATTTTTAATCTTTCAGAAGATATGATAGGAGTGAACTTGGACTCTAGATACGGCATGATTGATAGGACAGGTAAAGAGATTATTGCTCCTAGGTTGGGTGGTATTGGACAATTTAATAATGGCTTGGCACGTGCAAGCGCTGATGGAGTAAAGTGGGGTCTTATTAATAAAGAAGGGGAAGCAATTGTACCTTTAACTACTTATCAACATATTGGTGAGTTTGTTGACGGATCTGCTGTGGTGGAAATAGGTAGGGCAGAATCAGGTGGAATGACAAAATATACTTTTATAAGTGAAGATGGTATAGCTAGTCCTGAAAGGAGTTATTTTGATGTTACTAAGCCACAGGAGGGATTAGTCGCTTATTCCGATTACAATTTTCTTCTCACCTATGGAAGAGAATATTGGGGCTTTATGGATACCAAGGGAAATGTAGTCATAGAGAATAAATATAGAGATGTGGGTAACTTTTCCGAGGGTCTTGCAGCTATGCGCGTATATGGAATCAATAAATGGGGTTTTATCGATAAGACAGGTAAAGAGGTTATTCCCGCTTTACAAGGAAGTCCTTATGTTGGTGAGTTTTCAGAGGGGTTGGTAGTTTTTGAAGATGGCAATACTCGTGGTTTTATGGATAAAAACGGTGAAAGAGTAATACAGGGTCAATTTCAAGAAGCGGAAGATTTCCATGATGGTCTAGCTAAGGTTAAGCAAAATGGCTATTACGGATACATAGACAAGACGGGGAATGTGGTAGTCCCATTGGAGTACTTACGAGTTGGCGATTTTTCTGAGGGCTTGGCTTGGGTTACTACGATGGAACTAGAGTGTGGTTTTGTTGATAAAACTGGTAATAATGTTATTCCTATTCAATATAATGATGCAAGAGATTTTAATAATGGTATAGCTGCAGTAGCACTTATGGATATGGTAGAATTTGATGTAGAATGGGGCTTTGTAGATAAAGACGGTAATGAAGTTATAGCTCCTATGTACCAAGAGGTTCGAGATTCTATAGACGGTATAGTGCAAGTAAACCTTGACGGATACTGGGGCATATTAAGCAAGTCAGGTGAAGAAATTATACCTCCGAAATATTTAGCTATTGAGTATTTAGAGGATGGTCTTGTGGCTGTGAGGGATGAAGCAACAAGAGCGTGGGATTTACTTTTATTAGATAGTAGATACCTAGAATTAGATAATGATAGCGAACAGTAATATATAAGTGTTTCCCTCGATATGGATTTATGAGAGCATATCGGGGGTTTTTATTTTATAGCAAATTGCTTCACTCAGGGCAAACTAGAAATCAGCACCATCGGCTTAGCCGATGGTGCTGATTGAATCTAATAAAAAATCATCAGACAGCAACAAAGCTTCCAGAGGATTGGGTCTCTTGATTAACAATATTTATTTCTAAATAGCAGCCCTAATAACATACTAAGTATTAAAAACATGGACAAAATTACGATAATTATTGTAGTAATTGAAAATACAATCCATGTTTAATATACTATATTATAGGGTAAAACAAGCTTAATATGGGTACCTTTGTTTCTTGAACTTTCGATAACCATACCATAATTCTGCCCATACAAT
>SHOH01000096.1 GCA_004294845.1 Anaerolineaceae bacterium | reverse complement strand
ATGATACGCTTTTTGTATCATAATAAAACATATGGTTTCTCTTGGATAAGTGTAACGTGTGCGAAAAACGCGAAGCGTTTTGAGTACTAATTCGCTTATCTTAATTAGAAAGTCCATAGAAGGAAGGAAATTTTTTTGTTAAAGCAAGTATACCGAATAATTATATTAATAATCATATTTATCGCTTCTCTTTATTACTTTGGTAAAGATATTAAGGAAGTGGTATTTAGTATTGATAATACTACAAGCATGGAGGAGGCTACTTTTCCTTTGGTCACATTAAGGACTGAAGGGGAGATCATCAATCTTCTTCATGGGTATAGCAGCAACCTAGATGCCAATTCTATCAGAGAAGCTCTAACCCCCATTGGGGCTGGTCAATCCTACGAGGTTATAATTAATCAGAATGAATATGACATAAAAAAATTAAATTATGAGCTCCGTAATTTTACCCATAATGAGTTAATTGAAAAAGGATCTGTCAGTGTATTCGATGTAGATGGTGATATAAAGACAGCAAAGATAAATATTAGCACCGAGCTTATGAAAGATAAGGAGTATGCAGTAAAGATTACTCTTATTACCAGCGAAAGCAGAAAAATCTACTATTACCATCGTCTCAGAAAGTATGATAATACGTATTTGACTGATAAGCTGGATTTTGTGATGGGCTTTCATGAATCAATCAAGGATAAAGTGAAAGCTGAGGAATACATTAGATATCTTGAGCCTGATGGGAAAAAGGATAATACTAGCTTAGCCAATATTAACATTCATTCCAGTTTTGATTTAATAACTTGGGGCAACCTAAATCCCGAGTTTATTACAGAGGTAATTCCCACAGTAGTTGAAAACTACACGGATATAGCTTCAGTTGCCTTGGAATATATAGTAAGAGCTAATGTATCGGGTATTCCAGAATTATATAAGGTAAAGGAATATTATCGAATCAGATATTCTTCTGATAGAATATTTTTATTAAATTATGAAAGGCGTATGGAAGCCCTTTTTGATATAGAGTTGGCTAGTGTATCAAAGAGTCAGCTAAAGTTAGGAATTACCAATGATCCATCTACTGCATATTTATCAAGCCCAGATAAGAAGAAGTTTGCCTTTGTCAGAAGTCGGGAGCTTTGGTTTTACAATCTTGAGGATAATGAAATTGTACGAGTTTTTTCATTCCGGCAAGAGGATACAGACTATATAAGGGATATCTACGATCAGCATGATATCAAAATACTTAACATGGATGCCGAAGGCAATATAGATTTTATGGTATATGGCTATATGAACCGCGGTCAATATGAAGGCAGAGTAGCCTTAGTAATGTATGAATATATACGGTCAGATGGACGTATTGAGGAAAAGGTATATATCCCTTTGGATGAGCCTTATCAGACCCTTAAAGAAAATATTGGGGCATTTGCCTATGTCAATTCCTTGGATGTTTTTTATTTTCATATATATAATAGCATATATGCTTATGATCTGATTACCAGACAGATTGCGGAGCTGGCTGATAATACGCGTAAGGATGATCTTGTGGCTTTTTATGATGAAGGTTATGTAGCTTGGCAGGAAAGCTCAAATCCTCGGGATGCGAGCAATATTAAAATTATGGATATTGAAACCGGGGATATTCAGATGATTAGTGCCGATAGAGGATATAAAATACTGCTATTGGATAAGATAGATTCGAATCTTATTTATGGATATGTTAAAGAGGATGATATTACAACTTTGATTGACGGAACACCTATGACTCCTATGAGCAGAATCGAAATAGCAACTACCGGAAGGGATGTCTTAAAACCATATTATAAGGAAGGTTATTTAATAACCGGCATTGAGGTCGAGAACAATACTATTGAATTGTTCCGGGTAAGGGAGGAAATAATCGACGGCAGAAAAACATTCATACCCTTATCCAATGACTATATCATGAATCAAAGTATTGAAAAAACACCCTACCTAAATGCGACGACAAGAGTTACAGAGAATTCTTTGACAGAGTATTATTTGGAGCTTCCTTCAGGATTTGTAATGGAGGAGCTACCAAACAAACTCTTTACAGTGAATACAGTTATATCCGAGGATCCTACACTACGCTTACCAAAGAATAAAAATTATTTTATTGAGGATGGGACAGTTCTGGCCGGTCATAATCAATATTATACCTATATCTTAGGTGAACTTGAGGGTTCATATGATGAGGCCTCAGATGCTATTACCCTAGCTGATGCAGGCGTGGGAGTTGTAGTAAGCAACTTAAATAGTCTTGTTTGGGAACGAGGTGTTAAGGCGAATAGGAATGTTATAAACCGATTTGAGGAAATAGAACTATCAAGCACACAGAACACAATAGATAGCTGCATTAAGTTATTAGCTAATTATTTGGGGAAAAGTATTGATAATATAAGCTTTGATTTAAGAAATATCTCTGTATATGAAATATTAGTCCGTAATCTAGATGTCCAGCCAATACGACTAACAGGTGCAACATTGGATCAAGCTCTATATTATGTGTCTAAGGGAAGACCGATAATTGCCATGACCGGATATAATGATGCTGTATTGATTTATGGCTATGACGCTTATAATGTTTTTATGATTGATCCAAAACAGGGAAAGACAATTAAGCTAGGCATACAGGATAGTACACAGTTGTTTGAAGAGGCAGGAAATGTATTTCTTTCCTATCTATCTCAATAAATATTATTAAAAAGGAGACGATATATATGGATGAAAGAATTAAGACACTGGCGAGTAATCTTGTTAATTATTCGATGAAAGTAAAAGACGGAGATAAGGTATATGTACATCATATCGGAGAATCCACAGAGAGCCTTGCCAGACAGGTAGTTAAGGAAGTATATAAAGCAGGAGGAGTTCCCTTTGTACACTATACTAATCCTAGACTTCTAAGAGAAGTACTTTTAAACTGCTCTGAGGAGCAGATGTCATTGATGGCTAAAGTAGATGGTTCTGAAATGGAACAAATGGATTGTTATATTGGTATAAGAGGATCAGATAATATTACTGAAAACGCAGATGTGCCACAGGATAAAATGAAGCTTTATGAAACTTATTATCAGACCCCGGTACACCATGATATTCGTGTTAAGAAAACAAGATGGGTTGTCCTTCGTTACCCAAATGCTTCTATGTCTCAGCTTGCGAATCAGAGCCAAGAGGCTTTTGAAGATTTTTACTTTAGAGTATGTAACCTTGATTATGGTAAAATGAATGAGGCAATGAAGAGCCTTGTAGAATATATGAATCGTACAGATAAAGTGCGCATTGTAGGGCCAGGCACAGATTTAAGCTTCTCTATCAAGAACATACCTGCTGTTCCTTGTGCAGGTGAAAGAAATATCCCGGACGGTGAGGTATATACAGCACCTGTAAGAGATAGTATTAATGGAACATTAACTTATAACACTCCGGCGGTATTCCAAGGATTTACCTTCGAGAATATATCCTTCCGTTTTGAAAATGGTAAAATAGTGGAGGCAACTTCTAATGACACGGCTAGAATTAATGATGTTTTAAACACAGATGAAGGTGCACGCTATATAGGTGAATTTGCAATTGGAGTAAATCCCTATATCCTAAAGCCGATGAAGGATACTTTATTTGATGAGAAAATTATGGGCTCCTTCCACTTCACACCCGGTAATTGCTATGAAGAGGAAGCGCCAAACGGTAATAGTTCAGCCATCCATTGGGATTTAGTATGCATTCAGACACCTGAATACGGCGGTGGTGAGATGTACTTTGATGATGTATTAATCCGTAAGGACGGAAGATTTGTTGTTAAGGAACTGGAATGCTTAAATCCTGAGAATTTAGTTTAAGAATGAGAGGTAGTTATGAAACTATTGTCAGTTGCTGTACCTTGCTATAATTCGGCCGCATATATGAGCCATGCGATTGAGACTCTTTTATCCGGCGGTGATAGTATGGAAATTATCATTGTAAATGACGGTTCAAAAGATGAAACTGAGAAAATAGGCTTGGAATACCAAGAAAAGTATCCGGATATCATCCGTGTTATCAGTCAGGAAAACGGTGGTCACGGTGAAGCTGTAAACACCGGACTAGCCAATGCTAACGGTTTGTATTTTAAGGTAGTAGACAGTGATGATTGGGTGAATGAAAAGGCACTACAGGAGGTGCTATGTAGGCTTAGGGAATTGATTGCGGATGGCAATAGTCCGGATTTGTTTCTTGCTAATTATGTATATGAGAAAGTGGGGGCAAAACGTAAGAAGGTTATTAATTATAACTGGGCTCTTCCGAAGAATCAGATATTTACTTGGGATGATATAATGCATTTTAGGCAAAGTCAGAATATTCTTATGCACTCCACCATATATCGTACTAAGCTCCTTAAGGATTGTGGATTAAAGCTACCCAAGCATACATTTTATGTTGATAACATCTTTGTATATCAGCCTCTTCCTTACTTAAAAACGTTATATTATATGGATGTAAATCTATATCGGTACTTTATAGGCAGATCGGACCAGTCTGTTAATGAGAAGGTTATGATTAGCAGAATTGATCAGCAGATTAGAGTGACTATGATAATGATTGAATCTCACGATCTATCACAGATAAAATGTAAGAAGTTAAGAAATTACATGATAAAATATCTTTCAATGATGATGCTAATCTGCTCGGTATTCTTAATTAAAGAGGGCAGTGATGAAAGTCTTGTTAAAAAAGATGAGTTATGGAATAATCTAAAAAGCTATAACAAGTGGCTTTATAAGAAGATCAGGTCTCATATCTTGGGCCGTTCCATGAACATGCCCGGAAAATTCGGACGCAGGATAGTTGAAGTGGGATACGATATAGCAAGAAGGATCTATGGATTTAACTAAAGGTGTTCTAGTATATGAGCTATTGTAAATTAGTGAAGGGGCTGTCGCATTAAATATGCGGCGCCCTTTTTGCGTTAGTGAGTTTATCACATTTTTGATTAACAGAAATAGCGTGTGACTATTAATCCAACAGAGACACGTTCTCACTCGGTTGCCAATTTTATTCTTTATACCTTAGATAGTTCGTGGTCTGATTTCTTTGCAATTCTACTACGGTCAGGCATATATATGAATACATACATGATTATACTTAGTATGATTCCTCCGAAAATATCCAGAATGGAATGCTGCTTTAAGAATACAGTGGACATACATATTAATACTGTCAGTATGAGAGTGGATATCTGAAGCCATTTGATATTTCTTAAGCGTTCACTTTTTCTTATAGCAATCATTGCTCCTATAGAATTATACACATGAATACTGGGAAATACATTGGTTGCAGTATCGAAGCTATATAGCCTTCCTATCATACGGGTAAAGATATTACTTCTTCCTAGGGTGTTCAGATTCTCTCTTAGATAGTGTCCATTTGGCCATATAGTGTATATTATTAAGCAAATTGTCATACCGATAAAAAGAAAGGCACAGCATCTATAGAATTCCTGCCTTGAGGTTAGGAAAAAGTATGCCACAGTTACAAATATAAATAAAAACCATAAGAAATACGGAATAACAAATATCTCCATAAAAGGGATGTATTTGTCAAGTATGGAGTGTACCGGTGTAAAATCTGTAGTCACAGTGCGTTCCAAATAAGTAAACCAAATCATATAGATTAAAAAGTACACAAGGATTAATCCATGCTTATACTTGCTAAAAATATGTATTAGCTTATCCTTGAATTTCATATTAATACCTCATTTCTAATTTAAGTAGTCTATAGTTAACGACGGGTTAGGATAAAAAAACATGTAGTGTTTTTCCTAAAGGTTCAGCTTGCTGAACCGATTTCAGCTTGTTGAACCGATTTCGGCTTGCTGAACCGATTATATCATATTTTTACTTACTCCACAATATACAGAAAATTACATTAAGTAAATCTTAAGAAAGATTTATATGCTTTTAATATTTATTAAGAAACCAAGACATTATATGCTTTATTTGGTTATAAAAGACAATGGACAGACAGGCATAAAAAAATTATAATACAGATACCAGAATAAAAATGGTAATATGTAGGAGACTATCAATTAATATTATAACACTAATGATATAGATACAACTTTAAGGAGGAATATATATGAAGAGAGTATTTTTGGTTGTTCTAGACAGTGTGGGAATAGGTGAGCTTCCCGATGCTAAAGAATATAATGATGAGGGAAGCCACACTTTATATGCAGCTTCAAAAAGCCAGTATTTTAATATGTCTAATATGGAAAAACTTGGGCTTTTTAATATTGATGGAGTAAAAGAGAAATTTCCAAAGATGGAAGAGATGGAAATGTATGAAGGAAGTATTGCCAGACTTGCGGAAAAATCCAAGGGCAAGGATACCACTACTGGTCATTGGGAGATAGCAGGAATTATTTCAAGTAAGCCATTTCCGACATATCCCAATGGTTTTCCTAAGGAGATTATAAGTGAATTTGAGAAAAGGACGGGAAGGAAGACCCTATGTAATCTTCCTTATTCGGGAACTGAAGTTATTCTTAAGTATGGTAAGGAGCATATTGAAACGGGAGCGCTTATTGTATATACATCCGCAGACAGTGTGTTTCAGATAGCAGCTCACGAGGATCTTGTTCCTATTAAGGAGCTTTACAGATATTGTGAAATAGCAAGAGAAATTCTTCGTGATGAACATGGTGTTGGTCGTGTAATAGCAAGGCCATTCATAGGTGATTATCCCAACTTTTCAAGAACCTCCAACCGCCATGATTATTCCCTAGCGCCCTCACAGACTATGCTTGACCAAATGGTGGATTCGGGCCTTACTGTTCTAGGAGTAGGTAAAATCTATGATATTTTCGCCGGTAAGGGTGTTACCGATACTGTGCGAACTAAGAATAATGAAGAGGGTATTGAGAAGCTTATAGAAAGAATGCATAGAGATTTTACGGGACTTTGCTTTGTAAATTTGGTGGATTTTGATATGGTCTATGGGCATCGAAATGACATCGACGGTTATGCGAAGGCATTAAGCTATTTTGACAGCCAACTTCCCAGAATTATAGATGCATTGGGGGATGATGATATCCTTATTATAACAGCGGATCACGGCTGTGATCCATCCACTCCATCCACTGATCATTCAAGAGAGTATGTTCCCATGGTTGCGTACGGTAAGCAGATTAAAAAGAGTAATAATCTTGGAACAAGAGAAAGCTTTGCTGATATAGCAGCCACGATTTTAGAATATTTTGATATTAAGTCACAGGTAGCAGGGACATCCTTCTTAAAGGATATAATTCATGAGTAATAGATTGATGCATCCGGTACCCCCGGTATTTAATGAAGAATCGCATATACTGATACTTGGATCATTTCCATCTGTTAAATCCAGAGAAGGCGAGTTTTTTTATCATCACCCTCAGAATCGTTTCTGGAGAGTAATAAGTGCAATCTATAATGAAGAATTACCCAGAACCATAGACGAGAAAAGAAGTCTGCTGCTGAGGAATGGTATTGCATTATGGGATGTGGTACAAAGCTGTGAAATTACCGGATCGGCCGATAGCAGTATAAAAAATGTGATACCAAATGATATTACTCCTATTTTAAAGCAAGCTGATATCCGAAGGATATATGCCAACGGAGGTACTGCATATCGCCTTTATAAAAGATATATTTATAAAAATATCGGAAGAGAAATCATACTTCTCCCTTCTACAAGCCCTGCTAATGCCTCATTTTCCTTGGAAAGGCTTTTAGAAATATGGAGTAGAATAAAGCTTGTATTAGAGTAATATGCAAGCTATTAACTTAATGTGTGTAATAAATTTATACAAGCTTATTACAAATGAATATATGAAAGGATAAGGCTAAAGGCTATGAGAATTGTAATACAAAGGGTTTTGGAAGCAAAGGTAGAAGTAAAGGGAAAAACTACAGGGCAAATAGGAAGAGGGTTTTTGATATTTCTCGGAGTAGGCAAAGACGATGATAAGAATATTGCTGATCGTTATATTGATAAGATACTAAGGCTTAGGATATTCGCCGATGATATGGGGAAAACAAACCTTTCACTAAAAGATGTTCAGGGTGAGGTTCTGCTAGTATCGCAATTTACTCTATATGCCGATTGCAGAAAGGGAAACAGACCGGATTTTATAAATGCAGGTTCTGCTGGGAAGGCTGAGGAGTTATATGAATATTTTCTGGAGCAGATTAAGGATAGAATAGGGAGAGTGGAAAGCGGCGAGTTTGGAGCTGAGATGAAGGTGTCTCTGGTGAATGACGGTCCTTTTACAATAATTTTAGATGAACACATGATATAAATTTAACAAATTCTAATCTAATTTTAAAGAATTCTTCCTAATAAATATATAGAATAGTATTTAGAAGAACCATAATTACTATATATCAGGAACAAGATAGTAATTATAGGAGCAGTTCTTGGCAGAATGGAGGTTAATATGATTCAAATCAACGATTTAACAAAGGTCTACAAATTAACTAAGAAACAAATGACAGAGCAAAAAACCAAAAAAAACATGATGAAAGCGGTAGATAAGCTTAGCTTAAGGGCTAAACCGGGAGAAATCTATGGACTTCTTGGGCCAAACGGGGCGGGAAAGACAACTGTTCTTCGTTGTATTGCCACATTGCTAAAGCCTACGCAAGGTGATATCACTGTAAAGGGTTATGATACTGTTAAGGATTCTGAAAATGTAAGAAAGACAATAGGATTTCTGACTAATGAAATTAAACTGGATCCTCAGTTTTCTCCCAGGTATATGTTTGGTTTCTTTGGGAGACTTCATGGCCTGAATGAAGAGGCTATTGATAAACGAAGAGAAGAATTATTCGATTACTTTGGGATTAAGGATTTTGAGGACAAAAAAATTGATGAGCTATCTTCGGGTATGAAGCAGAAAGCCTCCTTAGCTGTAAGCCTTGTTCATAATCCTGAGGTTATTATATTCGATGAGCCAACTAACGGACTTGATATAATTACAGCCAGAAATGTGACGGATTATCTTAAGCTTTTAAGAAATGAAGGAAAGACGGTTATTATTTCTACTCATATTATGACTGAAGCAGAGAAACTTTGTGATAGGATAGGTATCATTATTAATGGTATTCTTGTTACGGAAGGCTCACTGGCTGAAATCCTTGAAAAGACTGACTCAAAGGATCTTGAGGATGCGTTTTTTGAATTATTTAAAATATATAATAAGGAGGAGGAATAAGATGGAAGGAATAAAAAATATCATAAAAAAAGAGTTAACAAGAGTATTTACAGATAAAAAACTTGTAATTAGCTTATTTATTCTTCCTGGTGTTCTTATTATGGTTATGTATAGCATTATGGGAGGGTTGATATCTAATTTAGAGAAAGATATTGAAGCACATATCCCTACAGTCTATATCCAAAATGCTCCTGAGGATTTTGGCTATATAATAGACATTGTTGATTACTCAGGCCATATTACATACTTGGCTTCATCTGATTCTACGGATTCTATCACAGATGGGATTTTAAAGGGTGATATTGATCTCTTGGTTATTTTTGATGAAGATTTTAGAGAAACAATTCAAAGTTATAAAGAAATAGGAGATGCCATCCCAGAAGTTAGAACCTTTTATAATCCAACTGAAGATTATTCAAATGCTGCTAAAGGCAATTTTACCGCAAGTGTATTATATACCTATCAGCAGTCTTTACTTGCGGAAAGATTCGGCAATATCGAGCAGCTACAGATTTTTCATATTGATAGGAATCCTGATGCCGGAATAATTGTTGATGAAAGTAAAGCCAGTGGTAAGTTTTTAGCCATGCTTCTGCCATTTTTAATTAACATTATGCTGTTTCAAGGAGCCATGGGACTCGGTATGGATTCCATAACGGGAGAAAAGGAAAGAGGTACCCTTGCCAGTATGCTTCTTTCACCAATTAAACGAAGTGAAATTGTATTTGGTAAGCTTATTTCTCTTGGTATTCTAACAAGCTTGTCGGCTGTCATTTATACAGTATCTGTCGTTATAGGTATTCAGAGGCTGTCCGGTGGAGCCACTGGATTAATGGGGAATATTAAATTTACACCTGTTCAGATAATTCAGTTATTTGCTATGCTTATTGTCTTGGTATATCTCTATGTGTCTATGGTGGCCTTGGTAGCGGTTTATGCCAGGACTCAGAAGGAGGCAGGTACCTATGTTACTCCTTTATATATATTGGTTATGCTAGGTAGCATTATGACTATGTTCTCCAGTGGTGCAGAGAAAGGCATCGAATATTATGCTATTCCTATCTATAATGGAGCCATAGCCATGCAGGATTTACTGGTCGGAGAGCTAACGATGGCTAAATTCGGTGTAACCGTAGGATCACTTGCCCTGGTGGCTTTTCTATTAACCACATTAATAACGAGGGCTTTTAACAGTGAAAGAGTGATGTTTAACGCATAACACTACTAGGTGGTTGTCTTTTGATATTTAAAATAATTTTTTAATATATATTTTTAAAGGTATGTCAGAAAAAGTTATTATAGGCTTTCTGGCATACTTTTTTCTTTAGATATCAAATCATAGGAACATACTTTAATTTTTTCACAATATATATATTATAAGAACAAAAAAACGTGTTCTTATAATCAGAAAAGCTATTATAAGAACAAAAAAACGTGTTCTTATAATCAGAAAAGTTATTGTCCTTATAATCTTAAGTTGAGGTGTTGAGTTATGCTTTCTGAAGAAAGAGAGAGAATCATCAGTGAGGAGTATGCAGATTTAATAATAGAATATAATGGGGATACAAGTCTTTTTGATCAATTTCCGGACAGAACTGTACAAATTATTAATATGCAATATGCCTTTGTCCATGTGCCTGTCAGCTTTATAACTCAAGATATCGTATTTAGAATGGGATATAG
>SHOH01000095.1 GCA_004294845.1 Anaerolineaceae bacterium | reverse complement strand
ATATCCGTTTTACATCATTATTTTTGCTTTGACATCTAGTATCGAATACTATATAATAAGCTTTGAGGTGAGTATATTGGATATATCGAAAGAGGAGTATATCTCCAGCTTAATAAATGATCTGAAAAATGTGAAATATATAATGCCGGATGATATACCGAATATCGATTTATATATGGATCAGGTTACAACCTTTATGGACAAGCACTTGAAATCATCCAAAAGGTACAGTGAGGACAAGCTCCTTACTAAGACCATGATAAATAATTATACTAAGAACGAATTGCTTCCTCCCCCGGATAAGAAAAAATACACTAAGGAGCACATGTTCCTTCTTATATTTATTTATTATTTTAAAAACATATTATCTATCAGTGATATCCAGAGTATTTTTAATCCTTTGACAGAGAGATATTATGGAGGCAAGTCCGATATAGGCTTGGAGGAAATCTACGGTGAAATCTTTAGACTTGAGAAGGAGCAGACTGAGGCCCTAACTAAGGATATGATTCGAAAGATGACAAAAGCAAAGGAATCCTTCGAATTTGTAAAGAATAAGGATGATCGTGATTTTCTGTCGATGTTCTCTTTTATATGCATTCTATGTTTTGATGTATATATGAGAAAGCATGTAATCGAACAGATTATTGACAATTCCCTAAAAACTGATGTGGAATCCGATGCAAAGGATCCTTCTAATAACAGCAAAGAAGGCAAAGAAAACCCCAAGAAAGCAGTTAGTACTGAAAATGTAAAAAAGAATAATGTAAAGGATACTAATGGCAATAGCAATAATAAATAAAGACAATTCATTATTATAATTTAAGACAAAATAAATGGACATACCCGATTCGGTATGTCCTTTATATTATTTTGGTGAATTAAAGCTTTTCATACGTGCAAAAACCATATCATAACCATCGTTACCGTAATTAAGTGACCGATTTACACGGCTTATTGTTGCGGTAGAAGCTCCGGTCTTCTCAGCAATTTCAAGATAGGTTTTTTGTTTACGAAGCATTCTTGCCACCTCAAATCTTTGAGATAAGGATAGCAGCTCATTAACAGTACAAATATCTTCAAAAAATATATAACACTCCTCAGAATCCTTTAAGCTAAGAATAGCTTCAAATAAATGATCAACGGCTGGTGTTCTGATGTTTTTACTCATCGTTAGGACTCCTTCCTTTCATCCTTTAGTGATTTTTCACACAATACAATTTTAACATTATACAGTACTAAAGTAAAGAGCTTTATTAATGTTTCAATTTTATTGTATATAAGATCTAGTAAATTGTATCCTACATAATATAAAACATATCATGATGAGGATGTAAGGTTAGTATGGACGCCGAGGACCAGGTCTGGACGGACCTCTTCTATTACAGAATCTATTACCCCTACAAGATCCCCAAAAGACATTACAACAGCCCCTCCTATTATCAAAATCCCTGCCAAAGCGATCATAGTCTCCCCATATACCACCTCGGCGATTGTCGAAATTACAGCAACTCATATAATCAACTCCTTAATTTGTTTATTAGTCATCAGATTAGTAAATCTGTGGATATTACATACTATGCAGTAATAAGAAATTTGGTGAATTATGTCGTAAAAAGATTTATAATAAAATATAAACAGTCATAATCTTACTATGTATATTTTAAATTATAAAATTAAAATAAGCGTCAATAATATTTAAGAGATAAAAAATATTGGAAATAAAAAATATTGGGAATAAAAAACTGCAACTTTTATTTAATTAAGAGCGTCTTATAATATAGAGAGTATCGCTGTATTGACAATCTTTTATTTTAAGATTAATATATACTTTGAGTGGAGAAATCATTGGAAAAATTAAGTAAAGCTTTATATATTTGGAGGCATCATGAGAAGAAAGAAAAGAAAAAAACGTATTGCACAGATTATTATAATGCTACTTAGCTTAGTCGCATTGGTAGTAGTAGCCAGTGTAGCATACCTTGAGATGAAGCCTGTGGTTGCTAATGCGGTAACAATTGAAGCGGGCACACCTTCAATTGATGTGGCGCAGTTCATGTTAGAGAAGAATAGGGTAGGAAGTTTTATCACTGATATAGCCAGCCTTAACCTTAGTACACCCGGGATTTATGAAGTTCAAATAAAGGTTAATAGAAGAATTCATACCTCAAATCTTGAGGTAGTAGATACAATTCCTCCTATAGCTGAGCCTGTAGAGGTTATAGCACTTATGAATGAGAAGATAAGTGCTTCTGATTTTGTAGAAAATGTAATCGATGCTACCGATGTTGACGTGTCTTTTGTATCGGAACCGGACACATCTACACCTGGAGAGAAGAATGTTAAAGTAGTGCTTGAGGATATCGGTAATAATATTCATATTATCGAGTCTAAGCTTTTAGTGCTAGAAGTAAAAAGCTCTGTTCAGGTAGAAGCAGGGACAATTCTTGATGTTAAGCCCGAGGATTTTGTGGATAATGATGTTATAAGCGTTATGGTTCTATCTGATTTATCAGCGCTTGATATCAGTAAGCCAGCCGTTCATTCTATAGAGATTGAGGTAGATGGGAGAATTCTTAACTCAAGTATAGACGTGATAGACACCACACCGCCGACCGCCACGCCTGTAAACAAAGAAACTTGGCTGGGCGATGTTCTTAAACCTCTTGACTTTGTTATGAATGTTATTGATGTATCACCTTTTAAGTTGGCTTTTGGCAAAGAGCCGAATTTTGAAGCATCCGGTAATCAGGAGATTTCTGTGATCATTGAGGACTTCTATGGCAATAAGACTGAGGTAAAGTCTATGTTGACGGTAAAAGTGGATACGGAACCTCCTGTGTTCTATGGTATAGAGGATATAACCATATTTGAAGGAGATACCATTTCTTATAGGAAGGGTGTTAGTGTCAAGGATAACAGAGATGCTGATGTAAAATATCAAATAGATTCAAGTAGTGTAAAACTTAATAAGGCAGGTAATTATAAGGTTTATTATACAGCTGAGGATTCTGCCGGTAATAAAACAAAAGAATCAGCAAATATATATGTACAACCATTTAATGTTACAGAAGAAATGCTCTATGACAAGGTAGATCCTATTCTGAAAAAAATAACCAAAGAAGGCATGACAAAAAGGGAAATAGCTTATGAAATATATAAATGGGTTAAGGATCATGTCGGTTATACCGGTTCATCTGATAAGTCGGATTGGAAGAAGGAAGCCTACAGAGGTATAGTAAATGGACTTGGGGATTGCTTTACTTACTATGCAGTAGCCGAAGCGTTTCTAACACGGGCAGGGATAGATAATATGAGAGTAACAAGAGTCGGAGGAAGAACTCAGCATTTTTGGAATTTGATTAACTGCGGAGACGGATGGTATCATTTTGATACATGTCCGAACAAGGATAAGATGGCGACCTTTATGCTTACTGATGCTGAAGTTGAAGCATATACAATTAAAAGAGGGAATAATTATTATAACTTTGATAAATCATTATATCCTGCAACACCTGAAAATTAAATATCAATAAGAATTGGCCGAAAGGAGACAAGATGGCTAAAAAATTAGGTGTTATAGGGGGCTTAGGCCCGGTTGCAACAGCATATTTTTATGAATTGGTAAGTCGCATGACTGATGCTTATCATGACCAAGAGCATATTGATATCAATATTATCAGCAAGCCGTCCATACCTGACAGGACAGATTATATTCTGGGAAGAAGTGACGACAGCCCTCTACCACATATGATAGAAGCAGGAAATACCTTAGTGGCATTGGGAGCTGATTTTATAGCAATACCCTGTATAACAGCACATTATTTTCATGAGGAGCTATCAGATAATATTAAAGCACCAATTATCCATATTATTTGCGAGACTGTAAAGTATCTTAAGAATCATGATGCTATGCGTGTCGGTATAATGGCTACAGAGGGCACAATAGAAAGTTATCTATTCCAAAATGAGCTGTTAAAATATAATATAGAGCCAATTATTCCATCAAAAAATAACCAATCGCTTGTAACCAGCTTAATCTATAAGAATGTAAAGGCAGGTATCCCAGTCAATATGGAACAGTT
This sequence comes from Anaerolineaceae bacterium, assembly GCA_004294845.1. GTDB lineage: Bacteria > Bacillota > Clostridia > Lachnospirales > Lachnospiraceae > Mobilitalea. The sequence continues at coordinate 6,900 of SHOH01000095.1, read as the reverse complement.
TAAGGAGGTTACGGAAGAACTGAAAAATAAGGGTGCTGATACAATAATCTTAGGCTGTACCGAACTTTCGATGATTAAGCGGGATGAGAATATTGGATCAGGGTTTATAGATGCTTTGGAGGTTCTGGCTATGTGCAGTGTAACCTCCTGCGGTGCTAAACTAAAAAAAGAGTATATAAATCTTATTACTTAAGACTATACATAACCAGGAAGGCACGAGAAAAATGCAGAATAATGTATTAGAATATTTAGAGAATATTGTGGGAAAAGTACCTGACAAAATCGCATATGCCGATGAGAACTGTGGTGCCACATTTAGAGATGTTTACGATATATCAAGATCAATCGGAACATTTCTTAATCAGCAGGGACATTATAAGGAACCTGTGGTAGTATTTATGGGAAAGCATCCCGGCGCTATAATTACCTTTTATGGTGTAATTTATTCCGGATGTTATTATGTGCCCATAGATGAAGAAATGCCAAAACACCGTATAGAACTCATATTCCAAAGTCTAAAACCAAAGGCTGTAATATGTGATGACGATTCTATTAAAGCTATAGAAGAATTTGATTATAAGGGTGCTAGGCTGTATCTATATGAAGATATAAATAAAACTGCTCACGAAGAGCATTTACTTGCTAATATAAGAGACAAACAGATAGATACGGATCCCATATATATAGTATTTACATCCGGTTCAACTGGAATACCGAAGGGAGTTGTGGCATGCCATCGCTCAGTCATTGATTATATAGAGAACCTTTCAAATGTTTTAAAAATTAATGAGGATACAGTATTCGGTAATCAGACACCCTTGTATGTGGATGCCTGTCTTAAGGAGTTATATCCCACATTAAAATATGGGGCAACCACTTATATCATACCAAAGAGCTTCTTTATGTTCCCACTTAAGCTAGTGGAGTTTTTGAATGATAAGAAAATCAATACTGTTTGCTGGGTAGTATCAGCCCTTACGATTATATCGGCCTTCGGTACCTTTGAAAAGGCTAAACCTGAGTTTCTCCACACCATAGCATTCGGTAGTGAGGTATTTCCTATAAAGCAATTTAGGCTATGGAGGGAGAACCTTCCCAATGCAAGATTTATAAATCTGTATGGACCGACCGAGTGTACAGGAATGTCAACTTATTATGAGGTCAATAGGGACTTCGAACTCCATGAGGCAATTCCTATAGGAAGACCATTTAAGAACACAGATATATTACTTCTTGATGATGAGGACAAGCTAGTAAGCTCCGGAGAAGCGGGTGAAATCTGCATTCGCGGAACTTCTTTGACATTAGGTTATTATAAGAATTTCGAAAAGACCAATGAAGTATTTGTTCAAAATCCTTTAAATGATAGCTATCCTGAGCTTATTTATCGAACCGGAGATCTGGGAAAATATAATGAACAAGGAGAGTTGGTTTTTGTATCCAGGAAGGATAACCAGATTAAGCATATGGGCCATCGAATTGAACTAGGTGAGATTGAAGTGGTGGCAAATATGCAGCCTGAGATCAAGTCAGCCTGCTGTATATTTGACGATATTAAGAAGAAGATAATACTTTATTATGTTGGAGATATCACGAAAGCGGAGGTTGCAAACTTTCTTAAGCAGAAGCTTCCAAGATACATGGTACCTAATGTGATAGAGAAGCTGGATAGCATGCCCTTGACACCTAATGGAAAGATTAACCGTGTGCTATTAAAAGAAAACTATAAATAAGAAGCACAGGCATAAATAGAATATGCAAAACAGAAATTAATAAAAGTTAAGGTTATAGGTGTTAATATACTTAAAAATAAAAAACAGGAGAATAAGAGAGATGGAACAAATACTTGAAATTTTAGAAGGATTACACCCTGAGGTGGATTTTGAAACCTGTAAAACCCTGATTGATGATAGAATCATTGATTCCTTTGATATTGTGACCCTTATATCTGATCTTAGTGAGGAATTTGATATTAACATACCGGTTGAAGAGATAATACCGGAGAATTTTAACTCCGCTAAGGCTATTCATGCCTTGATTGAAAGACTTTTGGAGGATGAATAATAGGGGGCTTTATGCTTTTTACATCATATGAGTTTATTTTATTTGTAGTTATATTATTTGTGATTTTTTATATAATACCGAAAAGATTCCAATGGATGCTGCTTTTACTGGCAAGCTATGTATTTTATAGCTTCGCAGGTCTAGGATATTTGGCTTATATCCTAGCAACAACCCTGTCAACTTACTTGGCCAGTTGGAGAATAGGCCTTTTGCAGACTATTCAAGCTGATTATCTAAAGGATAATAAGGAAGGGCTTTCCAGAGAAGAAAGAAAAACCTATAAAGCACAGATAAAGAAAAAACAAAGAATGCGGCTTGTGTTTTGTATGGTTTTTAATTTTGGTATTCTTGCCGTACTTAAATATACCAATTTCACTATACTCAATATTAATTCGGTATTTGATTTACTGAAGGTTGGGAGAAATATTCCTGTCCTTAGTTTTGTCTTGCCTCTTGGAATATCCTTTTATACCTTTCAAACTATGGGGTATATTATAGATGTATATAGAGACAAGTATCCCTATGAGAAAAATATTTTTAAGTTGGCTTTATTCATATCTTTCTTTCCACAATTAATTCAAGGACCTATAAGCAGATTTGATGACCTGAAGGAAACTCTCTTTAGTGCACATTCCTTTGATGCTATGAACATATCCTTCGGCTTACAAAGAATATTATGGGGCTTTTTTAAGAAGTTGGTAGTAGCAGACAGATTATTGGTAGCGGTAAATACAATTGTAAGAAACCCCGATGACTACCAAGGTGTATATGTCCTTGTCGGAATGTTCTTCTATGCAATACAGCTCTATGCTGATTTTACCGGTGGAATAGATATTGCTATTGGTGTTGCAGAGGTGTTCGGAATTAAGCTAAAGGAGAATTTCGAAAGGCCTTATTTCTCAAAATCAATTACAGAATATTGGAGAAGGTGGCATATTACTCTAGGCACCTGGTTTAGGGAATATATGTTTTTCCCTATATCAGTCAGTAAATCTATGCTTAATCTTTCAAAAAGATGCAGAAAGATATTTGGTGATGCTATAGGTAAAAGGATTCCTGTATATTTGGCTACAATAATCGTATGGTTTACAACCGGTGTATGGCACGGCGCAGCATGGAACTTTATAGTATGGGGATTGTTAAACTGCTTGGTGATTCTTGTGTCACAAGAATGTACCCCTCTTTATCAACGTTTTCATAACCGTTTTAACGTGTTACATACCTTCTGGTATAGATTGTTTCAGGTAGCAAGAACCTTCTGGCTAATGAGCTTTCTTCGAACCTTGGATTGCTATAGAAATGTGGGCACTACCTTTAGGATGTATGGAACAGTATTTACAAAATGGAATTGGAATGAGATATTTAATGGTGGACTTTTAGGTCTTGGTCTTACTATATCTGATTATATTGTATTAATTCTGGCAGTGTTATTTATATTATATGTAAGTCTAGCATCGAGGTCAGTGGGATATAGACAGCAGCTTGCTAGAAAACCTTTAACGATGAGGTACTTATCATATTTCCTACTGATTATATCTATATTAATATTTGGAGCATATGGCGTGGGTTATGATGCCAGCCAATTCATATATAGTCAGTTCTAAGTCGTGTTAAAAAGGATGGATTTATAAGAAAGGCTGAAATTGATATGAAGATAAAAAAAATACTGATAAATATTGTTGCGCTGATGTTACTGCTGGCAGTAATTATCTTCTTGCAGGAATTATTTATGCCTAAATATATGTCAGAAATCCCTGAGGGAAATCTGGTAGAAGAGTATTATAGTGAAGAAAAAAAACACGATGTAATCTTTGTTGGTGATTGCGAGGTGTTCTCCAATGTATCTCCGGTGACCTTATGGGAAAAATATGGCATTACAAGCTACATAAGGGGCAGTGCTCAGCAACTTATATGGCAATCCTACTATTTGCTGGAGGAAACACTGAAATATGAAAAACCCGAGGTAGTGGTATTTAATGTCCTATCTATGAAATATAACGAGCCTCAGAAGGAAGCATATAACAGGTTAACCTTAGATGGAATGAAGTTATCCAAGCAAAAGATAGGTGCTATCAAAGCTTCTATGATGGAAGATGAAGATCTGATAACTTATATTTTTCCCTTGCTGCGCTATCATTCCAGATGGAATGATATTAAGGCTGAGGACTTCAAATATGTATTAGGTAAGGACAAGCAATCTCATAACGGATATCTTATGAGAGTTGATATAAAACCTGTAGGCTATATCCCAAAGGGTAGAGTAATGGCAGATTATAGCTTCGGAGATAACAGCTATTATTATCTGGAGAAGATGGCCAAGCTTTGCATGGAAAATGACGTAGAATTAATCCTAATAAAATCACCGAGTGTCTATCCTTATTGGTATCCACAATGGGATCAGCAGATAGTTGATTTTGCACAGGAGAATGACCTAACCTATATAAATTTCCTGGAAGTTGCCGAGGATAAGATAGGAATCGAATATGATAAGGATACATTTGACGGAGGCCTTCACCTTAATCTATCAGGAGCAGAAAAATTTACAGAGTATTTTGGTGAAATACTAAGAAGTGACTTTAATCTTCCTGACCACAGAGACGAAGAGGACTATAAAAGTATATGGAAGGATAAGACTGATTTCTATTATGCCATGAAGGAAGATCAGGAAAGAGAGCTTAAGGAGTACGGATACCTTAAAAGCTACGGGGCTGTTGCTCAGACCATCGGAGGTAGTTTGGACGAGGAGTAAAAAGATAAGTAGTAAAGAGGAATAATTGACAAATATGGCTCTATAGAATAAAATATTCAGGAAAAGCAGATTAGTCCAAGGGTTTTTGAGCTGCTAATCTGCTTATTAATTAAATTAAACCAGATTGACAAGGAGAATGAGAATGAGAAAGTTATTTCTTTTTATAGTGCTAACTATGTTACTTACAGGCTGTGGAGCAAAAGAAGAACCTATAGACAATAAAGAGAATAAGGATAATCCTGTGGAAGATACCCAAAATGAGGACAAGCAGGATAATTCACAAAAAGAGCCCGCCGGATATGCATTTGAGTATAATGATGTCAGCATCTATATGAATACAGACGTGGTTCCGGTTATAGATGCCTTAGGTGAAGCGCAACATTATTTTGAGGCAGAAAGCTGTGCTTTTAAGGGACTAGATAAGACCTATACCTATGCGGGATTTGAGATAACTACTTATCCACTGGATGACAAGGATTATATCTCAACAGTTTATCTGATGGATGATACAGTAAGCACCCCTGAAGGTGTCTATCTTGGGGCAACCGTGGATGATATGATAGCAGCCTATGGAGATAATTATATTGAATCATCAGGATCATATACTTATATTAAGGACGATTCTAAGCTTCAATTCATTGCAGTGAATGATGAAATCGTTTCTATTACTTATCTGGCTGATGTAGAAGGATTAGAATAATTACTGAATAAGGGACTATTGCAAAATTAAAGGGCATATCTATATCTGATATGCCCTTTAATATTTTACAATAGTCCTTATAAGATAGAGCTATTCGTATTTTTCTACAGTGGCAACACCGTCAGCTACGGTCAACTTCCTAACTAAAGTATATCCCTGCGCCATATCTTGGGGAGTTATCTTCCCTTTCCCAATAATTGAATTGTAAGAAAAGTTAACATCAGGAGAAAATTTAGCTCTGATTATTTCCAGTCTATTGCTGTCAAATACCATAAAGTATGCATCTCCCTTATCCTCCAGCCTATCATCAAAGAGCGCATTTTTCCTCAATGTCTGTACGATGAATGTACCGTCTGAAAGAAATTCAACTTCTGTAACTGCTCTGGATAGCTTCCCGCCATCGCGTTCAGAATAAGACTCAAAAAGAAGGGTTTTAGCCGAGTTATCCAGGACTCCTTTCTCTACGTATACATCTCCTTTTTTATCGGCCGGAGAAAACCCGTCCTCTTCTCTTGTATATTCTTTACCAAATTCAATAATATTTCCTTTTACTTCTTTATATTCTCCCTCATCATTACCAAAAATCTCTAATAGATCATATAAACTCATAGTCAGAAAATGAAGGCTTGGGGTCAGATAGTCCATTGCAGCATCAAACATGAAAAAGTCATCTGTTTCCCAATCATTTATTGGTCCTTCAAATGTGCTAATAGCATTTTCATAGATTGTATAAAAGTCACTCAGCTCCGAACCTGGCTCTCCGCTTATACCATAATTGTTGTCACCATATGAATAGTCATCATCATAAGAATAATCTTCGTCATCATAAGAATAATCATCATCTAATGAATCGGCAATTTCATTAAGGGCTTTTGTACCTTCTTCAGTACCTATTTTACTGAGGGCTTTTGTCAGCTCCTCAAGTTCCTTTATTTCTTTTGGCTTACCACAGGATGAAAGGGAAAAGACCAGGGTAATAACTAACATAAGAGATAAGAATTTTTTCATAATACATAACCTCCTCTATTTTTCTATTTGGGTTTACTATTAACAGTAGATTCATTACAGTATGACAGTGTGTATTGTCAATGCTATATTATAATATGTAAGGAACTAGAAAAATAGTGTAAATATGGTTCTATTTAGTACAAAAAGTATCATTTTATTTGAGATACTAATCTGCGAATATATGATATAATGTAAGCGAGATGATTTAGTATACAGAAGGAGGAAAAATCCTCCGTTATATGTTGTAGAAAAATAAAATTTACAAAGGAGGAAAAATCCTCCGTTATATGTTGTAGAAAGTTAAAATTTATGAAGGAGGATTTGATAATATGGGAAAAATGAATATATCTTTTAATATATCTGGTTGCTGGGAAGGTAA
>SHOH01000229.1 GCA_004294845.1 Anaerolineaceae bacterium | reverse complement strand
CATCGATTTCTAAAGCAACTGATATAAGTCTATATACACAGGCATTTATATCCTCTTCAGTAATTCCACCTTTATTAAGCTCGTTTTTGATTCTCTCTACACTTGACCCGTCATTAACCGGCATCTCCAAATCCAATCCGGCTAGGACTGCTGCTGCCATGTCATTTACGCCAAACCAATCAGACATAACAATACCTGAAAACTTCCATTCGTCACGTAAGATATCGGTTAAGAGTGTTTTGTTCTCAGAGCAGTAATATCCGTTAACTTTATTAAGAGCCGCCATAACCGATATAGGGGATGCACTTTTAATAACTTCTTCAAAAGCAGCAAGATAAATTTCACGAAGAGTTCTTTCATCCACATCTACATTAATATACTCACGATCAGTCTCTTGATTGTTTACAGCAAAATGCTTAACACAGGCACCAACATTTTGATTCTTTAAGCCATTTATATAGGCTGAAGCCATATTCCCTGCCAAATAAGGATCTTCAGAGAAATATTCAAAATTTCTTCCGCAAAGAGGAGTACGCACTATGTTAATAGCCGGACCCAGAAGTATATCGATGCCAAATGAATGAGCTTCTGCACCAAGATACTCACCAAGCTCTTTTGCAAGGGATTCATCCCAAGACGCCGCCATTGACGGACCTGAAGGATATGCTGTAGCAGGCAGGCTTTTATTCCAACCCATGTGATCATGAATACCTGTTTGCTTTCTTACACCATATGGTCCGTCTGCAACCTCTATTAGGGGTATTCCTAATTCAGGAAAGTCTTTGGTTTGCCAAAAATTCTTCCCACATAAAAAAGATATTTTTTGATATAATGTCATCTTATTAATTATATTATTAATTTTTATCTGTTTAGGTTCGTTCATGCAAAAATCTCCAGTACTCTATATGTTATATATAATTGTAACAAGATACTAGGGCAAATTCAATCATACGGATGGACATATACTTCTCATATTTTGACCTTTAAATGTTAAGAAGTATTCAATATATATCAATACGGATGCTTACCCAGTATACAAAAAGTCAAAGGGTAAAAACATCTAGTTTTTACCCTTTGACTTTTAACATTGTTTTCTAGTTAAAGCTTAGGAAGGCTTAATCTTCAGATTCTACATAGTTATAAGCAATCGCATATCTATTAAATCGCGTAATAGAGAATGTTACTTTACCTGTATCCGGATCATAGCTACCATCTGTAACAATTTTCACCTTACCCTCATCATCAATTTCGTAGACAACTATTGATTCGAGATGCTCTTGTTCTTCCTTTGTTGGATGATAATCTACACTTATTATTATGGGAGACTCTTCATTTTCCCAAACTACCTTCTTTCCGTCAATAGTTACACTTATGTCCAGAATAGGTCTATCACCGATTAGCTCTTTCCACTCATCATCTATCTTAGATTGATCTGCTTGTTCAGTGGTTATAGTAACAGTTTTACCATTAGCATTTTTAACTCCATCGAACATGTCTGTGGGAACATTAATTGTAGCCAATTCTGTGATAATCTCAATTCTGTCTGTAATGTCTTTTTTATTACTTCCTTTAGTGAACACGCTCATAGGAAGCTCTACAGAATAGCTTTCAATTCTTTTAACCGATATACTTATTTTCCTAGAATTACTTTCATCAGTTTCTGCCTGATTAAAGGCTTCATTTATATCCTTCAAATCTACTCTTGATTTGGACTTGTTATTACTAATCTCTGTATCAATATCAAAACCACCATTGATAATCTTAGACTCAGGAGCAGGTGTCGGTGTAGGTGTTGGTACTGATGGAGTTATAGGTCTTGGTGTGGTTTTTCTTAATACAACCGAAATAATATTACTTGCTCTAGATTCATTTCCAGCTGCATCTCTAGCTATTACATAATATCTATTAGTGCTCGGAATAGATACCCTACCTTGATATCTTGTACTATCAGTAGATGCAATTATTCTTTCATTGTGATAGATGTCATAACTTACATTACCACTATCATCCTGGGATGCTTCCCAGATTAGATTTATAGTTGTATTATCTATTGTATATCTTAACCTATTAGGA
>SHOH01000228.1 GCA_004294845.1 Anaerolineaceae bacterium | reverse complement strand
CTGTCTCCATACCGGGCTCCATATATCCTCCTTCATAATATCCGGGATCTATATATCCCTCGTCTACGAAACCGGGATCTATATAATCTCCTTCCTCAAAGACAGGATCTATATATGCATCATCTACATTACCTTCATCAGCATCTTCTACAAGGCCTTCTTCTTCGACGAATTTATCATCGGTTATTATATCAGCCTCAGCCTCGACAGAAGTGTCTTTCACGGATGGGATTTCCTCCGCAATTGCCTCACTGGTTGTCATTACTTCATTTCTTCCAATCACGTTTAATTCACTCATTATAATCCTCCATTCTCCCGATAAACTGCGAATTCGTGCTCCGGCACAAATTTGCCGAGATTCTTAATACATTTCTTCTTTATTTCTAAGCCTGTTCTTATATATGCTGATAATTACCTTTCTGGTAACAGGTATAAATATTACAAGTACAACAACCTGTATTAGTATAAAGGCCCATGTGGGTAGGATTGCCTTCTTGGGTTCAGGAACTGTAGGATTAAATACATCCATCCCGCTATCACCGTTCATGTCAGGATTCCATGGCTGTGCTCCCATTACGCTAGCCTCAAACTCCTTGGTATAAACTTGCTCATCTCCATTGCTGTCTTCATAGGTTATCTTTACAACACCAAATGCCATGCCCTCCACATTGGGAATTACTTCGAATTCTGCATAGGAACGGTCACCGGCATTTACATTACCCATAAAGTACATATTGCCGCTGGAATTTGTAAAATCGCCCTCTACAGTTGCTATGACATTATTTAACATGGATTTTCCCATGTTATAGAATTCAAATGCTAAGGTTGCAGGATTTCCAACTGTTACACCACCATCCCATGAATATACATTTACATAATCAACTACAGGTCTGGCGTTCTCAACGACCTGCAAATTCAGCTCATAATCCTCTGTCTCACCGACTTTCCCGGTGGTGGGATTAGGCTCAATACCGTCATATTCATACTCTATAGTAACATTTATGGGATAAGCATTGGTTGCCGTATCAGATTTAACCTTCATCTCCAGACTTTCTGAGAAGGTCTCTCCGGGCCCTATCTTACTGATAAAGAAGCTGTTACTTCCCTGAGTTACCGTGAAAACCTCCTGACCTGACTGAGATTTGCCGGATACCGTCAGTATTATATTCTTGGCAGCTACAGATGAATGAGTATTAGTGATTTCAAAATTAAAATTAAACACTGATCCAGCTCTTAATTCATCCATATCCGCTTCATATTTACTTACTATAAGCCTTGGCTTACTGGCGCTTCCGAGATCATTCTGGACATCAAGAATCGGAATATTAATAGAATCTCCTCCGCCTGTATATGAATAATCAATTAAAAGATTGTTGAGGCCTTCCTGTATATCCTCAGACACGGTAAGAGGTATGGTGATTCTCTTGGTTGCTCCACCCTTAAGTACTCCGATATACTGGTAAGGATCGGATTCAACAGGAATAAAGGTATTCCCAACCAGATTCTTAAGAGATATCTTAAGCTCGTTAAGATCAATTGCACTCTTATTCACCATATCAAAAGAAACCTCAAGTCTTTCACCTGCCACAGGCTTTTTGGGCGACTGCAACACATTAGTTATTAAGACTATCGGTGTGCCATCCTCGGATATGCCTTCCGCTTCAATATGGGGATATAATGTTACTGATGATTTAAACTCTACTCCCTCTTCGTTAAAATAAACCAAATTCAGCTTTAGGTCATGTAATCCACCAATGTTTTCCTTTGAAATCATTAAAGGAACTTCCGCATTAATTATTTGATTAGATTTTAAGTTTTTTACTTCTATGTAGTCAGTATAATAATCTTTAATAAACTTTGTGGTTCCGATGCTGGATTCATCCACATAGATACGAGGGTTAACAGCGGTAGATTTACCATTGTTAATAATATTTAAAACCAGCCCTAGCTTATCACCTGGTTTGGCCACAACATTATAGCTGTAATCACTTAAATTCAGATTAGGAGCATTATCATTCTCCATTAATGTCAGATAGATATCATGACTTTCAGTTAAGGTGGTTCCGTCATCTGCCTTGTAGATAAGATTTA
>SHOH01000094.1 GCA_004294845.1 Anaerolineaceae bacterium | reverse complement strand
TCAGCATTCATGCATCCAAACCCTCATTTGAGTCAGACCACGATTACCCCAGGCATAATATGGAATAGCTCTTAGCTCTTCTTCCTTCATGGAAAACATCCCTTCAAAATACAGATCTTCATTAGAATAGATTCGGATTCCATTCATCTTAAGAGGAACTATTCCGTTTAAGAGATTTGGATCATAATCACCTATTGTGATTTTTTCAAATCTCTTTACATGTAGCTCCTGAATGTTATCACCATTATCAATTCCTTCGAAGCAATAGACAATTGGACCTCGCATTAAAGCAACGCAACCAATATTACTTCTAACCAAGGTATTGGTGTGCACTCTTCTTACAGGCAGATCAAATATTAGCTGAACTGTATCGCCTTCCTCCCAGCTTCGATTGATATAGCAATACCCGTCACGAATGTCAATGCTACCAGTATATTCTAAATGATTACACAGAATTTTATATTCCTTAACATAGGACGGAATACGAATAGCAAAATTAAATTCCGATTTTGTTCCGGAAGGATTGATGGTATAGGTCATATCTCCTTCCCATGGAAATCTCGAATCTAGAGTAATGGTTGCCAGTTCAAGCTTTGAGCTGCCTCCTATAAAGAGATGAGAATAAATCGTATCCTCACTTTCTGACCATACATATTGGCCGAGAGAGGTCAGTAATCTTGCAACATTCGGTGGACAGCAGGCACATTGATACCAAGCCGGACGTTGTGGAAGCACATGCTTATATCCAAATAATTTGCCTGAAACATCCGGATTTACTTCCAAAGGATTAACATAGAAGAACCTCTTACCATCTAGCTGCATACCGCTTATTACACCATTGTATAGAGCAAGCTCCATAACATCCGCATATTTATTAGATGGATGAATATCAAGCATTTTCTTTGCATAGAAAATCAGCCCGACACTTGCACAGGTCTCCGCATATATGGAATCATTGGGGAGATCATAATCTATTGTAAATGCTTCTCCCTCGGCATTTGAGCCAATGCCTCCTGTGATATACATTCTTTTTGTGACAATATTATTCCAAATCGCCTCACATGCTTGGTATAATTCCATGTCTCCATTTACCGAGGCAATATCAGCCATAGCTGTATACATATATACGGCTCTGACACTATGTCCTTCCGCAGATTTTTGTTCCCTGACCGGTGCATAACTTTGATTATATTTTGTATTACGAGGGTCCATGATATCATGCTTCCATCCTCTGTTTTGATCCTCCTTTAGAAAATAATTGGGATCCTTTCCTCTCTCGTCGATAAAATGCTTAGCCAAGTTAAAGAACTTCTCTTTACCTGTGGCATGATACATCTTCATCAATCCTATTTCTATCTCCTGATGCCCAGGAATGCCTTCCCTTTTATCCGTGATAAAATACTTTTCTATATGATCCGACATTCGCTCCATTACATTTAGTAATTGCTCTTTACCAGTTACTTTATAATAGGCTACCGCAGCTTCCATCATATGCCCTGCACAATATAACTCATGGCATGCATGTAGATTGGCCCATCTCTTATCAGGCTCTTTAATTGTAAAATATGTATTTAGATAGCCATCCGCTTGCTGTGCTTTAGCTATGGTATCAATTATCTCATCTGCTCTATCTTCTAATTTGGCATCCGGCTTAATACTTAATGAATAGGCTACCGCTTCTAACCATTTAGCTACATCACTGTCCTGAAATACCATACCATAGAATTCACCATCCTCCATGCCGGCGGCTATTCGAAAGTTTGCAAAGGCATGACTCTTCTCAACACCCTCTACCTTATCATCCAATATGGCTTCTTGATATGGAATGACTGTGTCAGTAATAAGTGTCTGCCTTTTAGACCAGAATTCATCTGTAATTTTTACTTGACTTAAATCTATTTCCTTTATTACTTTCTTATTCATTCTGATTTAATCTCCTATCATAATCTTTCAAATACAGGCATTGATTCTAAGGTTAGCGCAACTTGTATGGTGTTGCCTCCTTGATATACAGTATTACTCTCTAAATCTCTCCATTTGCAACCCTTTGGCAAATAGACTTCACGCTCTTTAACTCCCTCATAGAGAACCGGTGCTACCAAATAAGAATCACCATACATATATTGATCAGATAAGTCCCAGCACTTTTCATCATCCGGGAACTGATAGAACATGGTTCTCATTATTGGAGAGCCTATTTCATGGGCTTCCTTCATTAGTTTTCTTGTATAATCACGAAGTTGCTCTCGAATGTTCATATATTTTACGCAGATATCATATACCTTCTCTCCATAGCTCCACACTTCATTGTCAGCTCCTGAACAACAGCTTGCTCCCCCGGAAGTGCCATACTGAGGTTGCCTCGGTTCTCTGTCTCCATGGAGTCGCATAACGGGGCAAAAGGTTCCCCATTGAAACCAGCGAACAAAGAGTTCTCTGAATTTCTCATCATTCGGATCTCCGCCATGAAAACCACCTATATCCGTTGTCCACCATGGGATACCGGCAATACCCATATTTAATCCCGCCACTAGTTGGTTTTGCATACTTTCAAAGCTTGATGCAATGTCTCCTGACCATACTAAAGCACCAAACCTCTGACTTCCTGCCCATGCACATCGAACAAGGTTTACTATTTTCACCTGTCCTTCCTTTTGCATACCCTCATAGAAGGCTTTCGCATACTCCCTTGGATAAAGATTACCAATTCGCAGATTACTTCCAAGATAATATCTATAATTATCAAAATCATAGACTGAATATTCCGGTTCAGCCTCATCTAGCCAAAAGATTCGAATCCCCTTATCGTAGTAATTTTTCTTTACTTTATCCCAGATATAGTCTCTAGCTTCTGGATTTGTTGCATCAAGATGAATAGTTGCTCCCTGGAAATCAAGTCCAACCCGAAAGCCCCTTTCCGTTCTAACAAGATACCCCTTTTCTAACATTTCCTCATAGTTTTCACCAGTTTTGTCAACAGTAGGCCAAATAGATACCATAAGCTCAATACCCATTTGCTTTAATTCCTTAACCATAGCATCAGGATCTGGCCAATAAACCGGATCAAACTTCCAGTCTCCTTGCTTAGGCCAGTGGAAGAAATCAACCACAATTACATCGATCGGAAGACCTCTTCTTTTGTATTCGCGGGCCACCTCCAGTAGTTCCTCTTGCGTCTGATACCTTAACTTACACTGCCAGAAGCCAAGTCCATACTCAGGCATCATGGGAACAGTACCTGTGACTTTCGCATAGGCATGCTCTATCTCAGCAGGAGTATAACCAACAACAATCCAGCAATCCAGAGCCCTTGTTGAATACGCCTCATAGCTCATTATATTCTTTCCAAACACTGCTCTTCCCACACTGGGATTATTCCATAGAATCCCGTAACCTAAGGAAGATAAAGCAAAGGGTACGCTTGCTTGTGAATTTCTATGTGCTAATTCAATGTCCATACCCTTTAAATCTAAGTATGGCTGTTGATACTGGCCCATTCCAAATATTTTTTCATCACTAGAAACAGATTCCAAACGCCAGGTAAGCCTATAATCTCCACCTATAATTGGCTTAAACTCTCTAGCTTCTACCTCCAGTGCACTACATTTTGGATCAAGAATATCTCTTCTATTTCTACTATACTCCTCTAGTAATAATACATTATCTTGATTATATATCATTAATTTTCCTAGGCGTGATATAACTGCTTTTATTTTCCCATTTGTAATTGTTCCATACTCTTCTTCTAATACAATCTGTGCTTTCCCACTGTCCGTCTCCATAAGTGACCAATTTTCAATTGGCATAGTATGATTCTTGGTTGCACGAATACGCAATGCATTATCGCCCCAAGGTTCTACCCATAATTCTTCAGCATCGTAATGAAAGATCAATTTGTTATCTTCAATTCTAAACATAGATACTCCTCCAATCTTATTCTATTATCCTTTTACAGCTCCACTGGTCATACCACTAATGATGTACTTTTGCATAAATATGAATATTAAGGTAACAGGAATAATTGTAACTACAGCAAAAGCAGTTAAGTAGCTCCATTTTGTTCCGTACTGACCCATAAAATTAAATATACCTGCAGTAATAGGTCTCTTCTCCTGATCAAGAATAAATGTCATGCCGTAAGCCAAATCCCCCCAGGCATACAGGAATGAGAATATAGCACAGACCATTACACCGGGTTTTGCTATTGGAATAAGAACCCTTATAAATGCTGTGAATTTGTTACAACCATCAATATAAGCGGCTTCCTCTAATTCCTTCGGTATTGCAGCAAAATAATTTTTTAGTATTAATACTGAAAAAGGTATCCCTATGGTTGCATCTGCAAGGATGGTAGACCAAAATGTGTTGTATAAATGCATATTCTTAAACATAATAAATAATGGAGTCAGCAATACAGAAACAGGCAACATCTGTGTAACTAAGAAGCCTAATACTATTGCTCTTTTTCCTATAAAGTTATATTTTGCTATACCATAGGAAGCAGGAACGGCTAATATAACTGCAATAATCATAGCCCCAAAGGAAATAATTAAACTATTTCCAAAGGAATGAAACATATTAAAATCTCCGCTTTCTAGCTGGACCATATATGATTTCAAATTCAATTCCTTTGGCCAAAAGGTAGGAGGTATCTGAAATATCTCCTTTTCTGTTTTTAATGACGTAGCCAAAATCCAATATAATGGAAATAGCATAATGCAAAGAACCATTATGGATATAAAGCAGTATAATATGTTTTTACGCTTGGATAGATTACCGTCTATTCCCATTATCTTTCCTCCTCTACGTATACATTTTTAAGATATACTAGACTTACAAAGAAAAGAATAATGAATAATATATTAGCAACTGCTGCTCCCTTGCTATACTTAAACATATCAAAGGATAGCTTGTAGGAGTAGGTTGATAATAGCTGGGTTGAATTTACCGGTCCGCCACTAGTCATAACATAAATCAAATCGTATACTTTGAATGTATATATAAATCCCAGAATTAAAACTGATTCAATCGTTGGCTTTAGCAAAGGTAAGGTAATTTTCCGAAATAGCTGAAACTTATTTGCTCCATCGATTGCTGCACTTTCATATAACTCTTTTGGAATTGTTGTCAATCCGGTAGCGATTAAAATCATATTAAAGGGAACACCAATCCATACATTTGCAAAAATAACTGCAGGCATTGCTGTTGTAGTATTAGTAAGCCAATCTATATTCTCGCTAATTAGATTCAAACTACGAAGAAAATAGTTAATAACTCCCACATCAGTACCAAACATGAATTTGAATATAAGACCGGTAATAGTAACCGGTATCATCCATGGAATCATCAAAAGTCCTCGAACCATTTTTGATGATTTAAATCTGTTCTTAAAGAAAAGAGCCAGGGCAAAGCCTATAACAAATTGAAATACAAGGCACATAACCGTGAAAACCAGTGTATTCCATATGGATGTTCTTAAGACATTATCCTGAGTAAATAGCTCAAGATAATTTCTAAATCCCACAAATTCTTTTACATTACTTCGCAGGGTCTTTACTGTTACATCCTGGAAGCTTAATATAAAATTATATATAATGGGATATCCAACAAAAACTATCATATATATAAATGCAGGTAAGACAAACCATATACCCACATTATCATACTTGAATAACTTCTTAATCCTGTTCATATAAATAACCATGCCTTTCTAACAGTCTGCAAACTTTCTACATGAAAA
This sequence comes from Anaerolineaceae bacterium, assembly GCA_004294845.1. Classification (GTDB taxonomy): domain Bacteria; phylum Bacillota; class Clostridia; order Lachnospirales; family Lachnospiraceae; genus Mobilitalea. Next base: position 5,718 of record SHOH01000094.1, on the reverse strand, counting down.
TCAAAGATTTTAATGTTTTGTAGAGTCTTGGTTTAAAAAGGGCAGGAGGTGCACATAATCGTGACTTCCTGCCCCCTTATAACTAGCTAATCTATTGACCTAGTATACTATCAATTGTTGTCTGTGCTTTTGCGGCTGCATCCTCCGGTGAGCTTGCTCCAGTAATTACTTCATTAAATGCTAAGGAGATAGCATCCGATACATCAGGCCACTCAGGTAGAGGTCCTCTTGCATAAGCATATTTCATAGCTTCAACAAATACTTCATATATTGGATCACCATCAAACTGACCCTCAGCAATCGTAGAGTCTGATGAGATATATCCCATATTATGCATCATAAATAGACAGTTCTCTTTGTTGGTCGCAAACTTCAAAAATTCAATAGTTGCGTCTTCATTTCCACCGGCTATTACCGCATAGTTCTCACCACCCAGTCCGGATGTCGGTATAGCATCCTTAGGAATAAGAGCGACATTCCAATTCAGATCCGGTACCTCAGCACGCATAGTTGGTATCTGCCATGTTCCGTTAAACATCATAGCAAGGTTTCCGGATATAAACTGGTTCATCGTATCCCCTTGTGTCCAGTTTATTGCTTCTTTTGTCATGGCTCCGGATTCAATCAGCTTCTGAACCATAGTTAAGGCTTTTATACCACCCGCAGAGTTGATTTCATATGAAGTGACACCTGTTGACCATACCCAAGGAAGGAAGTTAAAGGTACCTTCTTCGTTCTGTAAGCTACAATGTGCAAAACCTGATACTGTATCTGTTGTTGTGGCTTTCGCTACTTCTAATAGCTCATCCCATGTAGTAGGAACTTTTTGGTTAGCATCCTTTAACATATCTTCATTATAGAATAATAATAGGTCATTGCTTCCAAAAGGAACACCATATAGCTTTCCGTCTAAAGTACAAGAATTAACAGGCCCATCATAGTATGTAGAAACATCAAATTTCCCGGTGATATCTGCGAATATTCCCATTGCCGCATATGCTGCATGATCAGGATTATCTAAGATAACAAGATCAGGGAGCTCATCTGCAGAAGCACCAATAGATAGTTGCTTCTTAAAATCTGCGAAAGGAACATATTTCGCTTCAACTGTAATGTCACTCTGTGAGTTATTAAAGTTCTCAATAAGTGAATTTAAGGATTCCTGATGTTTTATTGCCTCCCAATAATACCAAATAGTAACCTTTCCTGATGCATCTGCTGAATCACTATTATCCTTCGATGCATCTGCCTTATCAGAAGTTCCAGATTTCTTATCTGAACCTTGCGTGGTATCAGCAGCCTTATTGTCCTTGTCGGAGCTGCCGCATCCTACCAAAATCGCTGTAATCATAGTGATTGCAGCTAGTAAAGCCAATAACTTCTTCATAATTCACCCTCCATTTATTTGTATCGTAAATGTATTATAAAATGAATTATCACACTGCAAAACTCAAAAAAACTAATAAAGGATGAATAATCCAATATCATTTGTTCATTTTTCTATACTCTGCGGGCAGCTGACCGGTACATTCTCTAAACACACGACTAAAATATTTACCGTCAGAATAGCCCAGCTTCTCTGCAATCTCAAAAACCTTCATGTTACTGCCTATAAGTAGCTTTTTGGCTTTTGATATACGAAACTCCTTCATATAGCTGGAAAAGTTAACTCCCTTTTCTTTACGAAACTGCATACCAAGATATTCAGGAGTTATATTAAGCTTTTCTGCAATTTCATCTAGGGTAATACCTGTCTGATAATACTCATGTATCATATTCTCAGTTCTTTTTACGTATAGACTAAGTTGGTCTTCCTCGTTATGATCATTACTCTTTATGCATAAAAATATTTCCTCTGCCACATCATTTAGCTCCTTTTTGGTCATTGAGCTCATGATCTTTTCAAGAATGTGCTTCTGTTCTAGCTGATCATGATTTAAGGAGCCTATTTCTTTTGCTACATTCATCATTGCCCATAAGAATCTAACGTAGCTTTCTTTAATCTCTTTCGGGGTATATATTTGCTTGTTTTCAAAATACGTATTAAACATCTGGATACTTTTTGCCACCTTATCCATTTTCAAGGAACATAAGGCAGACTTAAGCTCATTCTCAATATCTATTGGATAAATACAGACTGTGGTTTGAACCTGCAGTATCTTAGGGTAAGAAATCATGACAGCGTTACAAAATGATATATTCCAATCCATATATTGCAAAAGCTTTTGGTAGCTTGGCTTTAGTTCCCTGATACCAACTGCATTAATCCAACCGTAACTGCCATTTTTCACACTGGCTCTCCATGTACGTCCGATTATTTCATTTTGAAACCATCTCTCAGTGGCATGCTGGTCTTCATATCCGTATAGAATAACAAGAAGCATACTCTCTTTAGGAATCTCCAATAAGCAATAATTCAGGCCTTTTCTAGCTGTTAGAAATCTCTCCAAATCAGATTTTACATTATCTAAGTCCTTACCATAATCCTTACCCAGATAAATAGGTACTTCACTATACTGAGTGTTATCAGTAAAACCGTATTTATTCTCCATATATAACGTTAGCTTCTCATCTACCTCAATCCCACTAAAGATAAGTCCAAATATTATATGCTCCAGCCTACCTAATACATCAGGACTCTGCATATCAGACTCAACCATCTGCATCTCAATATTCCTAATGGCATGTGTAAAGTCACTGACTACTAAAGGCTTAATAAGGTACTCACTGACTCCCCACCTTATCGCTTTCTGGGCGTAGGAGAACTCAGCATATGCACTCAAGACGATAGCCTTATAAGCTACCTTCCTTTCAAATAATATTGAAAGCATAGTTAAGCCATCCATATGCGGCATTTTGACATCAGTAATCACAAGATCTGGTTTATCCCTTAATATGATATCCAGCCCCTCTTTTCCATTCTCAGCACAAGCTATAACTTGGTGCTCAGGAAATAACTTATCAATAAGATTAGATATCCCCTCTCTCGTTCTTATCTCATCCTCTACAATAACAATTCTCATCCTGTTTACCTCCATGGAATCAGAAGAGTAATCACTGTCCCCTCACCCAAAGTACTTGATACATGAACACTGGCTTTATCACCATAATACATATGTAATCTAGAAATCGCATTCCTTATACCTATATGGTTATCGTCTTCTGTCATATGAGATACTTCATTATTATAGCTTTCTACCAAGGAAGGTTCTATCCCTTTACCATTATCCTTTACAGTTATATGTACAAGCTCACCCTTAAGCTTGAACTCAATTTCTAATATATGTTCCTTTTTAGCCCAGGCAAATCCATGAATTATAGAATTCTCTATAAATGGCTGTAGCAAAAGCTTATGTATCTTACAATCTAGCACTTCTGGGTCTACATTGATCTCGCATCTAAAACTATTCTTTAATCTTGTCTGCTGCAAATATATATAGTTCTTTAACCATTGAACCTCATCACGTATCTCAACTGTTATGTTGCTGTTCTTTATTGCATGACGTAGAATGGCGGCCAATGAGCTAATTGCATTACTTATATCAAACTCATTCTTATCTATAGCCATCCAATTAATTGTATCGAGAGTATTATATAAAAAATGGGGATTAATCTGTGCTTCTAACGCCCTTATCTCGGCTTGTCTCTGCCGTTCCCCTGCCTTTTTCTCTTTTTTCATGGCATCATCAAGCTTACCAAGCATGTCATTAAATTGAAGTGCTATCGATTCCACTTCAATTGGCATCTGCTTATCTGCCTTAACCCTGATCTTCAAATTGCCTGAGCTGGCAACCTGCATAGTTGATACTACTTGCTTAATAGAATTACTAAGCTGTCTTGACAATATCACAGTTAAGACGATAACTACCGTTAATGATAGGAGGCTTACAATAATATCAATCTCCTGCTGTTTACCTAATTTAGTTATGGTATCCCGCTGATTTGAAACATTTACGATATCCCATTGCAAAGCCCCATCTCTATATGTGTTAATAGAGATATACTCTTTTTCAAACAGTCCTTCCCCTACTATAAATTCCATATAGTCTTCCTGTCTTTCCTCCAAGGAAGCCATCTCGTCTGTAACTTGATTTAACAAGCTATTCTGATTGATATAGGAAATAATTCGACCTTTATTATCTACGATAAAATTAAAGCTGTTCACTTCTTCATTCAATTCATCCTGCGTCAAGCAAACATTTCGCAAAAACTTTTCATCAATACTAACGATAGCAACTCCTGATTTCTTGTCCAAATCCTTATAATCAATAATACGATGAGAAATATGAAATAAGAAATAATCATTATTGGCGAAATTCGCCCCATACTCTGTCGGAAATACATGTGTCTTATTATCTGAGGATATTTCCTCATATATTTCATCCGGACTTAAGCTAAAGTTATCAATCCAAGAATTTTCAATAGTAACCGGTGTCAACTGGTCATAGGTAATAATCACGCCCTCGGATGTGATAATTGTGATGGAACGGATATATTCCTTGGTATTTAATAATCCTCTTAGATATCTTCTTAATTGGTTCTTGGCCACCGGGACATCCTCTTCATTATTAAGCTTGTCAACCAAGGATACCACATCATCATCCGTATAAATCTGATAAAGCAAATCCTCATAGGATTCCAGCCATATCTCTAGATTCTTACCGGTCTGCCTCAGATTATTTTCAGAGAATTCCATTGTAGTCTTTTTTAATGTATTGGAAATATTATAGTAAGAAAAGAAACTCAAAAATAGAATTGGTACTGCAGAAGTTAAAAGGAACATGCGTATTAGCTTAGATTGCAAGCTTACCTTGTTAGTGTATTTTATTCTTTTTTTCATTAGCTTACCCCTTCACAGCCCTTCTCATCTTAGTACCTGGTACCAATTACCATTATACATCCACACTCCCTAATTTTCCATTAAATTATGGAAAAGTAATAATTAAATAGAAATTTGTTCTGAATTAATGTACAATAGATATATTGTTACTAAATATAATACATATGAGGAATTACTATGCTTAGATTTTATTTTATTATGTTTCCGGCTATTATATTTAATATTTATTATATCCCCTTAATGTGGTACCTGGCAAAGCATCCCGATAGATATTCGGAGCATACTCGTTACAAAGTAGGTCGAAGTCTAATAAGAATGATAAAAAGACGTGGCCGTATTACCACCATATCAACCGGCAAGGAATTTCTTCCCAAGGATGGCGGTTATATCATGTACTCCAATCATCAGGGGAAATACGATATGCTGGGAATTGTATCTACTCATGATAGACCTTGTGCAATCGTTATAGATAAAAAAACCACCAAAGAAATTCTGCCAAGGCTTTATACAAAGCTTGTGAAAGGTCAGAAGTTGGATAAAAAAGACCCAAGACAGCAGGTGAAGGCAATCTATCAGGTTATAAAAGAAATCACAGAAGGCCGAAGATACCTTCTCTTTCCCGAGGGCGGTTATACTGATAATAAGAATAATCTCTTGGAATTCTATCCGGGTTCATTTAAAATCCCGCTTAAAGCAAAATGTCCGATTGTACCGGTTGTAATATATGATTCCTATAAACCCTTTACTATCAATTCAATCAAGAGGGTAACAACCCAGGTTCATTATCTGGAACCAATCAATTATGAACAATATGCTGAAATGTCAACAAGAGAAATCTGTGATATAGTTTATGAAAGAATCAATAATAAGCTTACCGA
>SHOH01000227.1 GCA_004294845.1 Anaerolineaceae bacterium | reverse complement strand
AAAATTCGCATAACAATAAGCACAAAAATGACTGCACGTATTGTAGTGTCCAATATCTAAGCTCTTAACACATCCGCAAGTCTCTCTTTGGGTATCATCCTTTTTAATGTTTATGGGGTACCCAAGAATTCTTTCTACCAGCTTATCATCTATACATTTTCCCTTATGAACATTTAGAGAAGCTAAATCAATATTCTCTGAGCATGTCTCAATATATAGTCCATATCTATCTGCTATTTCGGAGAATTTTCTGGCAATCTCAACCATGTCTTCCGTATTTATAACTATTAACCCTAGTTCCTTTGTATTTTTCTTAGTTTTTGTATACATGTCTAAGAAGCTAATCACACATTTTTCTGTTGCGTTATGAAGCAAATTACAATAATCTTCGAACATTCTATAATGATATTCTTTGTCATATTTATTACTCAGAAGTATCGGATCATATCTCCATACGACTTTCTCTTTACCTATCATCTGTGATAACTGTATAAAAGTACGAAGTACTTCCTTCTTATCCCTTATACCCGGTTCTATATCTCTATCGTATGGTGTAATTGTAAATTGAAAATAATACTTAAAGCCTCTTCTATCCAATATATGAAGCTTGTCTACCAAGGGTGCTGCATCTTTGGTCCAAAAGACAAAGCAATCCACGGTATCCAAATTCAATACAATTTTGCTGACCTGCTTACGGTTAAAGGGATTAATAACATATAAGAAGCCCTGTTCAAGCTTATCCATAAACCATTCACTATAAAAAGCAGGAATATCGGTTCTTCGACTTACACTTACTATCATTTTTTCTCCTAATGAACTTTTAAGTAGCGTGAATCTTACATAACTAAAGTCACGAGAATGCATGGCAACTTATTCAACAACATTGTAACATATAGTAATTCTAAATCCTATCAGATATCATAGTACATATATTTTAATCATATTAATCTGTCTTTATTTTTTTAAATACTTATGGTATATTTAATGTAATATTTTGATTACTATATCAATGCAAAGGATAAACAAAATGCTTAAATCTACTACCAAAAAGAAAATCATAAGAATTATTATAATATTTATATTACTTGGAGTGCTTGGGGTAATATCTATTATTAGTATAAATGGTTATATAAAGGTTTCTTCAAAAAAGAAAATCATTTCTTTTGATCAAGCTTCCAGTTTAGATGGTGTTGATTGTGTTCTCATATTAGGTGCAGGTGTATGGGGAGACAGACCGACTCATATGCTTGAAGACCGCTTGGATTTTGGTATTTCTCTATACAAGATGGGTGCATCAAACCGTTTATTAATGAGTGGAGATCATGGCAGAAAGAATTATGACGAGGTAAACGTAATGAAGGATTACGCTGTAAATGAAGGTGTATTATCCTCAGATGTCTTTATGGATCATGCGGGTTTTTCCACCTATGAGAGTCTTTATAGAGCAAGAGATATATTTGAGGCTAAGAAGATTATAATTGTTACCCAGGAGTACCATCTCTATAGAGCCTTATATGTGGCGGACAAGCTTGGACTTGAAGCCTATGGAGTTGCCTCAAATCCTCGCGAATACGTTGGACAAAATTCTCGTGACATCAGAGAATTACTGGCAAGAGTTAAGGATTTCTTCTACGTGATAATAAAGCCTGAACCCACATATCTGGGAGATAGTATTCCTGTTAGCGGAAATGGTGACGTGACCAATGATAACCGAAAAGATTATAAATAGTCTTATTTTACTTTAATTAATCTTATTATACAAAATAAGATTGCTCCGAATATTAAAATTATATAAACAGGTGTAAACCAGACCGGTAAAGGTGTTGATAGTGAAGAATTTATTGTTAATGACACAAACACAACTACCATTATTATTTTTAACGTGCTCACCATATTACTAATAACGCGATACACACGCTCCTTATTCTCCTCAGTTACCGTAACACCTGTATTCCAAAATTGAGGATATCTCTCTATTGCCGATATCCCTAAGTACATCAACCACCCAACAATCGGAGTTATTAAAAGCTCGTACTTACTTCCAATTCTATCAATCACACCGGCAGCATTATAATGACCCGGCACCTTATCAGGGAT
>SHOH01000226.1 GCA_004294845.1 Anaerolineaceae bacterium | reverse complement strand
TAGGATTAACGGTAACCTTTTACAAATCCACGCAATTAGAAAGAATATCTACTATTACTAATTTAATAACTTTATAGTATGTTTAATTAATTCAATGTCGCCCCATTTGCCATGTCCAGGTACAACAGTGTCAGCATTTGAGCATTTTTCTAATACCTTGTTAAGTGAAATTGGCCACTGCTCTATGTTGGCATCTGTTGTACTTCCCAATCCTTCTGAATTCAAATCTTTGATTAAACAACCACCAAATAAGACCTTGTCTTTTGGAAGCCAAACAACTATGTTATCTACAGAATGTCCTTCCCCAGGATAAAATACTTCTATAGCAATATCTCCAATTTTGATACTTGAATTTGAATCAAGTGATGGTGTAGGCTTCTTGTAACCACTTTCTTCTGCAAGCTCTGCAGTCAGCACTGTGCTTCTAGTATCAATATTATTCTTAAGCAATGTATCGATTCCACCAATTCTATCCTCATGAGCATGAGTTATAATGGCTAGAGAAAAATCTTTGTTAAACTTATCTTTCGTAAGTTTAATGAGTTCTTTTGTTTGTGCATTGTTCCATGGGGTATCAATCATTACTAATCCGTCCGAAGTTACTATAATCAGACCATTTGATGGAGTTCTATAACCATTATAGTTAGTATAAGTGGTATGTACCCAAATATCATCCTTCACTCTGTTCAACTCAACATAGTTAGAATCCTCATAACCGCTCTTCAGTATCTGTTCTTCAACTATAGTAATATTTGATACATCCTCTTTAATTGTACATGATACAAATAACATAGTAATACAAATCAAGACAGTTACTAAGTAAATCCTCTTCATACGCCCTCCATGATAAAATTCACAAGAAATTATTTAGTCAAACATTATAGGAATTCACTCAAATTTGCATGGTTACTCCTTTTCTGCAAGTTTAAAGCGAGTACCTTTCTTTACATAATTGCATATTTCCTGTTCAATAACTAATATGTTATTATTAATCTCCAATGTATAGTTTTCATCTCCGCCCGAAGAAGTCAAAATCAACTTATTATTATCTATTCTGTAAGTACCTTCTACAGAATTGTTAATTCCTAAGTCAAATCTGAATTTATCGTTATTTTCAAGGGTTATGATTGGCATAAATGAAGAGGTAATTCTATATGGCACTCCAAAATATATTCCTATTTTTACTGTACCTGTGTCCGTATTTTCTACATTTTTACTATCTTGTTTGCCATTATTACATACCATCAATAAAAGAAATACTGATAGAATTACTAAAACTATTATTAATATTCGCTTTTTCATTTTGTTCCTCCAATTTTGTTAACCCGCCGTATGATACAACTGCAAAATATTAGAATAGTACAATCCAATCTGTATTACCTATCGTATAACGGTTTCGCGCTCACGGCACCACTGAACCGGGCCTGCGGAGCCTGCCCTCCTGGAGGTGCTTGCACCCGATGAAGGGGTGTGATCCGGTATCCGGGACCTGACATGTGTCGATTATGTAAGTATTGTCTCTCTTGGGTTTAAATCTCTCACAAACTCCGCATGGGAGTTTGCACATTATAAAAAAACAACTTAGATTTGTTTTTCAAATATTAATTCAAAATATGTAGCCACACCATAGGAACCTATTGGTGGGGTTAAAATTTGCACTAATCTCCAACCCTCTCTTGAATATTCTTCTATTATGGCATGATAGTCTTGATCTGGCTTTCTTACAAAAAATCCCTTTATTCCTAATCTTATAAATTTATATTCATACATGTAAATATAACCTCCAAATCTTATATTTAGTTCATTCCTTCGCAATATAAGAAAAATATGTCTAAACTGACTACTCTTTATCCAATTTTAGTGTTCTTAATCTTAAATAGGTTTCCTTACCACATGTCCAATTCTTTAAATTAATCAACCTTTCACCATTATCACCATGCTCTCCATTATTATATGCATCCTGCAATTTATCACATGGTAAATTTGAACAATGTCCACAATGATTATATCCATTATTAATCGAACACTTTGCGATAGAGCATTCTCCCCAAAATGGTTTACCTTTACAAGCTTGACAGCCAGGACAGTTTGTTTTATCTTTCCACTCACATACACCACAGTATGTACCACACATTCCAATCATTTGCTTATCCATATAAACTCCATCCTCCCTATGGTAAAGATATATTACCAAAAGTCA
>SHOH01000093.1 GCA_004294845.1 Anaerolineaceae bacterium | reverse complement strand
AAAACTCCGTCATATTTTTATATAGCAGGAATATATTGTTTTAGATGAAGGTGGATAAGCTGTCAATGGAAGATGTAGTGTTCATGCCCGAGGAGGTACAAGCAATGAAGACTAAAGACGAGCTTCTTAAGATATTCTCTTTGAAGTTGCGGACTATACTTAGTAAGCTGCGGATTGATTTTGATGCTCTACAGGAGATCCGTCTAAGAATTAACTGTCCGCTTATAGTTAACTATAACAACAAGGAATATTTCGTATCGGAGAATGCAAGTCTAGAAAGCAATCCATCCCATGGGGTTATGATAACAAAGAATGAGATTAAGGAGACCATGGAATACATAAGTAATTATTCTCTCTATGCCTTTGAGGAGGAAATCCGCCAAGGCTTTATCACCATAAATGGAGGTCATCGGATAGGAATAACCGGGAAGACCATAATCCAAGAGGATTCCATAAAGGGAATGAAGCATATCTCATATATAAATGTAAGGCTTGCCCATCAGGTTAAGGGTTGTGCGGACATAGTACTGCCTTATCTAATAAATGATAAAACCCGTGGAATATATCATACCCTGATTATTTCTCCGCCCAAGTGCGGTAAGACAACCCTTCTTCGAGATATAATCAGACAGATTTCTGATGGTAGCTCATATCTGGAGGGAATGAATGTAGGAGTGGTGGACGAGCGGTCCGAAATAGGAGCATGCTATATGGGAGTTCCGCAAAATGAATTAGGCATACGAACCGACATACTGGATTGCTGTCCAAAGGCAAAGGGAATGATGATGCTTATTAGATCCATGTCTCCTCAGGTAATAGCGGTGGATGAAATCGGCTCCAGAGAGGATTTGGAGGCCATAGATCATGTGATAAGTTGTGGATGTAAGCTTATAGCCACTGTACATGGAAGCTCAATTGAGGATGTAAAGAGTAAACCTATTCTTGGTGAATTGTTGCAGAAAAAGCTGTTTGAGAGATATGTAATACTTAACAATATTAAAAGGATTGGGCATCTTGAAGAAATCTATGATGCATCTGGAAATAGAATATATCATTCGGGTTATTAGCCCGAAGAAATGGAGGTAATAGAGTGCAGATTACAAAAGTTGTCGGATGTATACTCATTATTCTGTCATCGACCTTAATGGGATTTTATTGTAGTAATGAGCTTAAATCAAGAATAGATAATCTAAGAGAATTAAGAAAGCTTATTGTTTTGCTTCGTGGAGATATTAGATATGGCAATACCCCACTTCCCGAAGCAATCTCTGCAATCGCAAGAAGACATGAGGGAAACTTCAAGGAGTTTTTCACCAAGGTATCAGAAAGATTAAGTGAACATTCAGGTAATACATTTTCACAGATATGGAAGGAAGCAGTGGAAATAGAACTTCTTAAGACATCATTAAATAAAAAGGACAAGTCCAGTTTAATTCAATTCGGTGATAATCTTGGATATCTTGATAAGGAGATGCAGATGAATACACTTGAATTGTTTCTTACGCAGTTGGAGGATGAGATAAACGAGCTATCAAAAACAGCAAAGGAAAAATCATATTTGTATAATACCCTGGGGATTATGGCAGGGATTTTTATATCAATTATTTTAATTTAAAAACTTGCTTGATAAACTAAATTTTTATTATAAATTCTCTACAAGTGAAAAGTATGGGGGTAAGAATGGACATCTATTTAATACTTAGAATTGCTGTTGTGGGAATATTGGTTTCCATATTAAATCAAATATTGAAGCAATCTAATCGAGATGAGCTGGCGTTTATGACAAGCCTTGCAGGCTTAATTCTGGTTCTGTTTTGGATTCTTCCATATATAACAGAGTTATTCTCTACTATAAAAGATCTTTTCAGTATGCTCTAGTAGATAGGAGAATATTGTGCTTTCGGTCTAAAGTTTACAGGTTATGAAGAAAGGTTTGGTTAAAAATGATTAATGTTGCTGTTATAGGCATTATTGCGGTATTAATGGCAATTACCTTTAAAAAAGGCAGGGAAGAGTATTCATTATATATCTCTATAGCCGCCTGTTTTATTATTCTACTTCTAGGCATTGGTAAGCTTGAGGTTATTTTAGATACTATAAATCGGCTTCAAGGATATATAAAAATTAATAAAGCGTACATTAATATACTTATCAAAATAATTGGAATAACTTACGTTACTGAGTTTGCCGCATCCTTATGTAAGGATTCGGGATACCAGGCAATAGGGGAGCAGGTTGAACTGGTAGGTAAGCTTTCTGTTTTAGCCATTAGTATGCCCATTCTTTTGGCTTTGCTTGATACTATTAATAACTTCCTCACCGTCAGATAGTAAATAAAGAAAAAGGCTCTTAATAACAACGGTTGATAATATCAAGTGTCTCTATTAAAAAGGATGGGTGATGATTATATTACTTGGCATAACAAAGCATACAGCTCATAAATATATATTTAGGCTTAGCCTGGTATTAATATTTTTGTATTTCTATATAAATGGTACAAGCATAGCATATGCAAATGATCTATATGATGATATTAATTATGACGATATTCAGGAGGTCATCGATAATATCATGGAGCGGGAGGATGCCATGAATTTCGGTGATTATGTAAAAAAGCTAATGTCTGGTGAAGAGGCTTTCTCCCTATCAGCCATAGGAAACAAGCTGATCCAGTCTCTTAAGGAAGAGATAAGCGCTCATGTAACTACATTTGGGCGACTCATATCAATAGCACTCATAGCAGCAATATTTACGAATCTATCCATGGCATTCAAATATCATCAGGTGTCTGAAACAGGGTATTATGTTACATATCTACTTCTTTTCAGTTTGCTAATCAGCTCATTTATAAATGCATCCACCATAGCTGCAAATGTTATCGGGCAGGTATTAGATTTTATGAAGGCATTAGTTCCGGCATATTATATGTCAGTTGCCTTTTCCTCTGGGAGTGTGTCCTCATTTGCATTTTATAAAGTAGCCCTTATTATAATAACTCTGGTAGATTTTATTATTATTAAGGCAGTGATACCACTGGTTAACTTTTATTTGATAATTGTTCTTGCGAATAATCTATCTAAGGAGGACATGCTGTCAAAGTTGGCTGGGCTGTTAGAAACAATTATAAAGTGGACTCTTAGATCTTTGTTGGCGACAGTTATTGGATTTCAAGCAATCCAAGGATTAATCGTGCCTGTAGCCGATCAGGTAAAACGGTCTGTACTTTTCAAGGCATCATCTGCGCTTCCGGGGGTGGGTAATGCCATAGGAAGCGTGGCAGAAACTGTAATCGGAGCAGGTGTGCTCTTAAAGAATGCTATCGGGGTTGCAGGCCTGATAGTAATCATTGCCATATGCTTTGTACCTATAATACAGCTTATAGTTGTAACCCTGATATATAAATTCAGCAGCGCAGCCATACAACCAATTTCAGACAAGAGGATAATCGAATGTATAAGTGCTTCGGCAAAGTCAGCCCAGATGCTTCTTCAGTGTGTATTAGTTGGAGCAATACTCTTTCTTTTATCAATCACAATCGTTGCCATATCAACGGGGAAGGTTGTCTAGTTTGCAGACTATTTGAAAGGAAAGGCAATTAATGAATGAGATATATGAATGGGTAAGGAATATAGTTATCTATCTAATCCTTAACACAATTATTATGAACCTTTTAGGAAATAGCAGCTACAAAAAGTATGTAAGTATCATATCGGGAATGATTCTTCTCTTGATTGTTGTGTCTCCATTTTTGAAGTTAATAAATATGGATGAAATTCTTGATTACTACCTAAACACCAATATTTATCAAACTGATGTATCAGACTTTCAAAATGAACTAAGAATTATGGAGGATAAGCAAAAGGAGGCTGTATTTGCCGGCTTTACAGAGCGAATTAAGGATCAGGTGGCAGATATATTGCAGGATGACAATCTATATCTATATGATGTCGATGTGGTTATAAATCAGGATACCGAGAGTGGTAGCTTCGGAGAAATCATATCACTCACAGTAAATGCGGGATACTTAGAAGATGAGGCAATTCCGGTACAAATGATTGATATTGATAAAATTGTTATTTCGAATATTAAGAAAGATAAAAGCGGAGATTACATAAACGACGAATACGGGGAAAAAGCTATGCAGAATCTACCTTCTCCTCAGGAAATTCATATAAAAAAAAGGCTATCAGACTTCTATAATATGAAACAAGATAATATAAATATTAGTATAAAGGAAGGCTAGAGATAAAATGGAAAAAAAGAAAATATCTCTAAAAGATATTGGAGTGCCAAAGCTGATCATGATGTTTGCGGCAGGAGTCTTGCTTATTCTTCTTACATTTCCGGGTTTAATCGGAGGTAAAAAGGAGGATAAAGATAAGAATATTGTCACAGAATCCACAGATTGGCAAAAAGGTACGAATACGACAAGCTATGATTCGAATACCTATATATCAGAATTAGAAGGCAGGCTTGAGAACATCCTTCGTAAAGTGAATGGTATTGGGGAAGTAGAGGTAATGATAACTTTAAAAACCTCCGGAGAACAAATCCCACTCAAGGATGTACCGTATACTCAGGAAGGCTTAAACGAAGTTGACGGGGAGGGCGGAAGCAGATCAAATAATCGTATCCAGAAGGAGGAAAATACTGTTCTGGTTACAAACGAGGATGGGAACACCCAGCCTTACATATTACAGGAACGTGAGCCTGAGGTAGAGGGTATTCTTGTCATTGCCGAGGGTGGTGATAATGTCTTAATAATAAAAGACATTATGGAGGCGGCAGAGGTATTATTTAATATTCCTGCGCATAAAGTTAAGGTAATGAAAATGAGTGATGGCATTAAATGATCAGGAGGTTTATAAATGAAAAATATATTTAAAAAAAATCAGATCATAATTACAGCACTAGCAATTATGATTGTGATTGCCGGTTATTTGAGTTTTACAAATAATGATAAACCGGATGATCCAGATTCGGTGGTTACGACAAATCCGGATAATGATGTAGTAACCGGAACGGATGGTATGGATTTTGTCCAGAATACTACTGATATAGGAGATACAGACAATGATGAAACTGCGGATATTACCGATGATACAACGGATGAAACCTTAGATGACGATACAGACGCTGATCTTTTGAATACGCTAGATGATGATAATGATGAAACTACTCCTGTGAATCTAGAGGCTGCGTCGCAGGAACTGGGAGATATGTCTGATGATGATTTAATAGCTGCGGCAAACAACGTAACAGATACCGGTGAATTAGAAGTAGAGGACATCCCGGGAGAAGCTGTTCTTGCTAGTACCACCTTGGACGGTAGTTTTTTTATCAGTAAAAAGATAGAAAGGGAACAAGACAGAGCAAGAAGCAGAGCAGACCTTAAGGCGCTAATTGAAAGTACAAACATATCCGAAGCATCTAAGACACCTGTTATTGAGAGAATGATTGAGCTTACAAGGATAGCTGAAATAGAAAACAATACTGAGTTAATGCTTGAAACTAAGGGTTTTGCCGATGCTATGGTAACCATGAATGCTGACGGCGATGTCAATGTGGTAATCAATACACCGTCTCTGTCAGATCAGCAGCTAGCCATCGTAGAAGATGTGGTATTGAATGAAACCAATGCAACGATTGATAAGATTACTATAAATCCTGTTATAGTGTCGGAATAATTTTTATTAATAATTGCAAAAGATGAGAAGTTTGGTATAATACTATATAATAAGTGATAAATAAAACTATACGTTATATAGGAAGGCCGAATTATACGTAACATAGGAGGTATATAGAGTGAGTAAAGAACCGGAAATCAGGAACACATATAAAATACACGAAAACGGAAAAATAGGCGAGGTACAGATTGCTGACGAGGTTGTAGCAGTTATCGCAGGTCTTGCGGCTACCGAGGTTAAGGGTGTTGCTGCCACAAGCGGTAATGTTACAAATGAAATAGCTGAAAAATTCGGAAAGAAGAATTTATCTAAGGGAATTAAGGTTTTGGTTAGTCCGGATTCTGTATCGGTGGATATGGCTCTTACCTTAGATTATGGCTACGGAATTCCTGATACAGCTAAGCAGGTACAAGAAAAGGTTAAACTAGCTATAGAGAATATGACAGGACTTCTGGTTAAGGAAGTCAACATAAGGATAGCAGGAGTAAATATTGTAAAAGAGTAAGTCTATCATTTAAGGGGATGTTGCAAGCGCGGTCATCGTATACTGCTTAGTGCAGTATTAGCAGCAACCCCTTTTTTATTAAGGAGGGCAATTCCTCCGTTATAAATTATAAAAATTGGTATTATTTTGATGGGAGGGCAATTCCTCCGTTATAGGTATTGAATATTTGTAATCTTATCAGGAGGAATGACATTGACTAGAAGAGAAATAAGGGAGCACATTTTTCTAATGCTGTTTCGTAAGGATTTTTATGACAGCCAGGATTTATTGGAGCAGTTGGAGATATATCTGTCACAGCTTGGGGAACCTACAATAGAGGAAACAGCCTATCTAAATAATCGTTTTTTGGCTATAATAGAGAAGCTAGATAAAATTGATCTTATGCTTTCCGAGGCTGCCAGCGGTTGGACATTAAACCGTATGGGTAAGGTTGAGTTGACCATTCTTAGACTTGCAGTATATGAAATGCGCTTTGACGAGGATATTCCGGTCAAAGTGGCAATAAATGAAGCGGTGGAGCTGGCTAAGGTATTTGGAGGAGATGATACTCCCGGATTTGTCAACGGAGTACTGGCTAAGCTGGCATAAGTATGATGAAATGAGGTAATACATGGGACAGGCTTATTCTGTTACAGAGATTAATCAATATATAAAGAACATGTTCATAAAGGACCCCTATCTAAATCATATATATGTCAAGGGGGAGGTCTCAAACTGCAAATACCATACCTCAGGGCATATTTATTTTACACTTAAAGATACCCAGGGACAATTGACCTGCGTGATGTTTGCGGGGCAGCGAAGAGGACTGTCATTTCGTATGGAGGAAGGACAGAGTGTAATCGTTCTTGGTAGTATTAGTGTATATGAGAGAGACGGGAAATATCAATTATATGCGAATCAAATTGTTCTAGACGGTCTTGGGGCTTTATATGAGCGTTTTGAAAAGCTTAAGAAGGATTTGGAGACGGAGGGCTTATTCGACAAGACTCATAAGAAATCCATCCCTCCATATCCTAGACGAGTAGGGATTGTTACGGCCTCCACAGGAGCTGCAATCCAGGACATTGTTAATATATCAAAGCGCAGAAATCCTTATGTTCAGCTGATATTATATCCGGCTTTGGTTCAAGGAGCGGGAGCGGGCGAGAGTATAGTCCGTGGTATTAAAGCGTTGGACAAGCTAGGACCCGATGTCATAATTATCGGAAGAGGTGGAGGCTCTATCGAGGATTTATGGGCATTTAATGAAGAAATAGTAGCAAGGGCAATATATTCATGTAGTACACCAATTATATCGGCTGTGGGGCATGAAACGGATGTTACCATAGCAGACTATGTGGCTGACCTTCGAGCACCGACTCCATCTGCTGCGGCTGAGCTGGCGGTTAATGATTACATATCCTTGGCCAACCTATTGCAGGAATATAAAAGGCGAATCTATAAGGCTGCCATGCATAATGTTACATATTATCAATCTAAACTCAGGGAACTAAAGCTAAGGCTTTTTTATGCCAGCCCCACTTACCAAATCAAGCAGAAACGACAGCAGTTGATAGATATGGAACAAAGACTTACACATCACATGGACCTAAAATTAAAAGATGCACGCCATAGACTGGAATTATATATTACTAAATTAGAGGGACTATCTCCCCTTAGCAAGCTTAAGAAGGGATATGCTATGGTCAGAGATAAGGATGGCATGGCTCTTCAAAGCATTAAGAGTGTTAATAAGGATGACTTGATAACCGTATCTCTTCTGGATGGAGAAATTGTATCACGGGTTGAGGATATCAAGGAGATAGAGAGTAGAATGGACAGAAACCATTAGTAAAGCAAAATAGCTATAGTCTTAGTAGAACAAATACCGTAGTTTATAATATATTAAATTGGAGGTTCCTATGTCAGAGAAAGAGTTTAAATTAGAAGATGCATTTGACAAACTGAATATTATAATTGAAGAGTTAGAAAAGCCTGATATTAGCTTAGAGAATTCATTTTCATTGTATCAGGAAGGTATGAAGCTGTTAAAGGCAAGCAATGATTCCATTGATAAGGTGGAAAAAGACTTAATAATATTAAGTGAAAATGGAGAAACAGATGAGCTTTGACTTAGAACAAAATATACGATTAAATGAAATTAATGAAATCCTTGAGAGCTATTTGCCCAAGGAAGAAGGCTATTATAAATCAGTACTCTCCGCCATGAACTATAGCATAACCGCAGGAGGTAAACGGATTCGTCCTATGCTAATGCTTGAAACCTTCCGTCTTTTTAATGGCTGTCATATTGAAATTTTACACCCCTTCATGGCGGCAATTGAAATGATTCATACTTATTCCCTTGTTCATGATGATCTACCTGCTTTGGATAATGATGAATACAGAAGAGGAAGAAAGACAACCCATATAGAATATGGTGAAGCTTTGGCAATTCTGGCTGGGGATGGTCTTCTTACGCTTGCATTTGAAACAGCCGCAGGAGCATATGACAAGGTGGATGAGACTTCGAAAGATGCACTTAACCTATATAGACGAATTATGAGAGCTTACAAAGTTCTGTCCAGGAAGGCCGGAATTCATGGTATGATTGGCGGTCAGGTTATAGATATCGAATTTGTCGGAAAGGCGGTTACAAAGGAAAGACTTGATAGGATGTACCTTCTAAAGACCGGGGCTTTAATCGAAGCATCAATGATGATAGGAGCAATCCTTGCAGGTGCTAAGGATAACGAGCTTGATATAATCGAGAATTTAGCGGGAGATCTTGGCTTGGCTTTTCAGATAAGGGATGATATCTTGGATGTAATTAGTAGTGATAAAATCCTTGGTAAGCCTGTTCGTTCTGATGAAAAGAATGACAAGCCCACATATGTTTCACTTATGGATCTAGAGCAGGCAAAAAAAGAGGTGGCTCATGTTACAGACAGAGCAAAGAAGGCTTATGAGTCACTAGCCTATAGGAATGAATATTTGATAGAATTGATTATAAAGTTAATTAACAGAGAAAAGTAAATTCTTATATCGTTTACTTTTAAATCTCAAACTGGATATAAATTATAATGAGGTGATATACATGCCTAGTATATTGGATAATATCAATAAAGCTAATGACATTAAGAATATTAACACGCAGGATTATAAAAGACTAGCCAAGGAGATCCGTTCCTTTTTGGTTTCAAAAGTAAGCAAGACAGGAGGGCATTTGGCCTCTAATCTAGGCGTGGTTGAGCTGACTATGGCCTTGCATCTTTTTTTGGATTTTCCAAATGACAAGCTTATATGGGATGTGGGGCATCAATCCTATACCCATAAGCTGTTAACAGGACGAAAAGATCAGTTTGATAGACTTAGACAGATGGGTGGAATCAGTGGCTTTCCCAAGAGAAAGGAAAGCGATAGTGATGCATTTGATACGGGACACAGTTCCACCGCCGTGTCCGCAGCCTTAGGAATGGTAAAGGCCAGAGATCTTATGGGTAAGAATAATAAAGTCGTTGCCGTATTGGGAGATGGAGCGCTAACCGGTGGAATGGCTTTTGAAGCACTAAATAATGCAGGCAGACTAAAATCCAATATGATAATAATTCTTAATGATAATAATATGTCCATATCCCAAAATGTCGGTGGTATGGCAAATTATCTTGCCAAGCTTAGGACTAATACCAGATATACTGATCTTAAAGAGAACATGGAAAGTACCTTGACAAAGAGATTACCGGGTGGCAAGGAGTTAGTTAATATTTTAAAGCGTTCCAAGGACGCTGTTAAGTATTTCATGCTACCAAGCATGTTTTTTGAAGATATGGGTCTTACCTATATAGGCCCTATAGACGGACATAATGTCGACGATATGCTTTCGGCACTACGAACAGCAAATAAGACAAATAAAGCGGTAGTAATTCATGCTATTACCAAAAAGGGTAAGGGTTATGTACCTGCTGAGAGCAATCCCAGCAAATTTCACGGTATCTCACCATTTTGTATTGATAACGGAGAGCCCGTGGCTAAGGAAAAGGGAACATCCTATACTCAGGCATTTGCATCCTCACTGATAAAAATCGCCGAGCATAATGATAAGGTGGTAGCAATTACTGCAGCCATGCCTTATGGCACAGGCTTAAGTGCATATAAAAAGTATTTTCCGAATAGGTTTTTTGATGTTGGTATTGCAGAGGAGCATGCAGTTACCTTTGCAGCCGGTATGGCTGCGGAGGGTTTTAGACCTGTAGTAGCTATTTATTCCACATTCTTACAAAGAGCCTATGATCAGATAATCCATGATGTATGTATCAATAAGCTTCCTGTGGTATTTGCAATTGACAGGGCGGGATTAAACGGAAGAGACGGAGAGACCCACCAAGGAACCTTTGATTTATCCTTCTTGAGTCATATACCAAACATGGTGGTGATGGCACCAAAGAATAGATGGGAAATAGATAAGATGCTAGAGTTTGCGTTATCTTATGATGGTCCTGTAGCGATTCGGTATCCAAAGGGTGAGGCTTATCGTGGACTTGTTGAGAATAAGGAACCGATTATATACGGCAAAAGTGAATATATTTATAAGGCAAATAATCTAGCAATATTAGCAGTGGGCAGTATGGTAAAGACTGCAGTTGCTGTAAAGGAATTACTAAAGGAGCAGGGTTTGGATGTAACCTTAGTCAATGCAAGGTTTGTATCTCCCATAGATAAGGATATGCTGGAAGAACTTTCTGATAGTCATAACACTTTTATAACAATTGAGGAGAATATCAGAACAGGAGGATATGGTCAGCAGGTATCTGATTATCTATGCAAATATAATAAGCAGAACATAAGACATATCAATTTCTCGATACCGGAATGCTTCATTGAGCAGGGTGGGGTAGATGAGCTATATGAAATGCTGGGGCTTGATGCACAGAGTATTGCATATAGGATTCTTGATGAGCTATAATTAAGGGAGATGTTATACATTATGAAGGAACGACTGGATCTACTTTTGGTAAGCAGGAATTTAGCTGAGTCTAGGGAAAAGGCAAAAGCTATCATCATGTCGGGAAATGTATTTGTCGATGGACAAAGGGAGGATAAGGCAGGAAGCGCATTTCCTGAGGATGCTTTGATAGAGATTAAAGGGGAAAAGCTAAAATATGTGAGCCGAGGCGGTCTTAAACTGGAAAAGGCCATGGAAGTGTTTCCTATCAGCTTAGGGGGAAGAATCTGCATGGATGTGGGCTCTTCGACCGGTGGATTTACGGACTGTATGCTACAAAACGGTGCCTTGAAGGTATATGCTGTTGATGTGGGAACTAACCAGCTTGCCTGGAAGTTGAGGCAGGATGATAGAGTGATCTCTATGGAAAAGACAAATATTCGTTATCTGACACGGGACCAGATAGAGGAGGATGTGTCATTCGTATCTATTGATGTCTCCTTTATATCCTTAACTAAAGTGCTTTTGCCTGTTAAAGAGCTGATGGATGATGAGAGTGAGATGATATGCCTGATAAAGCCTCAGTTTGAAGCCTGTAAAGAAAAGGTCGGCAAAAAAGGAGTTGTTAGAGATAAGAAGGTGCATATAGAGGTAATCCAAATGGTATCATCCTATGCATCTGAAATCGGATTTGATTGTCTTGGACTAGATTATTCACCGATTAAAGGACCTGAGGGAAATATTGAATATTTATTATACCTAAAGAAAACAGCAGGAAATAGTATTGATGCAGAACTGATACAGTCAGTTGTTGATAGAGCACATGAACAGCTATAGGTATGTATATTACTAATCGGTAAACCAAGTTTACCGATTAATTATTCTTAAGATTGATTAAAAATTCTTATT
>SHOH01000092.1:2185-12037 GCA_004294845.1 Anaerolineaceae bacterium | reverse complement strand
GATTTACGGGATGAACCTAGAAGAATTGGATAGCCCAGCTTATGAAGATCCTCCAGATGACCTAAAAGATAAAGATTCATCTCATATGTCTTAGCAAATCCTATGCCCGGGTCAATAATTATATTTTTCTTTGATATACCGGCATCCAGGGCAATCCGTAAGCTCTTTTCCAAATCTATAGTAAAATCCTTATAAAAGTCCTTATAATCCATAGCCTTACGATTATGCATTATACATACCGATGCCTTATTCTTTACCGCTATCCTTGCCATATCGGCATCATATCGAAGTCCCCAGATATCATTTATGAGATTTGCCCCTGCCTGACAGGCAGCATCTGCCACTCTGCTTTTATATGTGTCGACTGAGATGGGTATATCTGTATTCTTACGAATTGCTTCAATTACAGGAATAACCCTTGCGATTTCCTCTTCGTCCGAAATCTTTGTATAATTGGGTCGCGTAGATTCCCCTCCTACATCAATGATGTCAGCACCTTCTTCTATCATCTTAAGGGCATGCTCTACAGCTTCGCTTAAATGATTATGCTTTCCTCCGTCAGAAAAGGAATCAGGTGTTATATTCAATATTCCCATTACATAGGTACGTTCTCCAAGAGGGAACTCCTTGCCACCAATTATCATAGTTTTTCTCTCCATATCATCGTGAGTGGTACCTGGTACCACTATATTAACTGAAATACCGCAGACTGCAGGGATTTATCCTCTTCAAACTCTCCACGGCAAATATAGGTTACAGTCTTTGTCCCTGGTTTACTGACTCCACGCATAGACATACAAAGGTGCTCTGCTTCCATCATCACCATAACACCTTTAGGCTGCAAATATTCCATAATGGCATCAGCAATCTGAGCGGTAAGATGCTCCTGAATCTGAGGCCTTCTGGCATAGGTTTCAACGGTTCGCGCAAGCTTGCTAAGACCCACGACCTGTCCGTTTGGAACATAGGCAATATGAGCCTTTCCAAAGAAGGGAAGTAAATGATGCTCACATATAGAATAGAAGGTGATATCCTTCTCAAGTATCATTTTATTACTCTCAGTATTAAAGGTAACACTAAGGTGGTCGGCAGCATTCTTTCCTATACCACCGAATAACTCACTGCACATTTCACTAATTCGTCCCGGAGTATCCTTTAGACCCTCCCTGCTTATATCTTCACCGATTGCCTCTAAGAACAGTCGGACTGCTTGTTCAATCTTTACTTCATCAACCATTTCTCTCATCCTTTCGTACTCTTAGGGTGCTAACCAGACCGCCCAAAAATGATAATGAGCCAAAAGCTAATATAACATCTCCTCTTCCGGCTTCAGTATAAGCTCTATTTATAGCATGCTCTATATCTTTCTCATCAAACACCTTGTTACAATATAACCTTGCTTCATCTGCAAGCCTATCGGAAGCTAATCCTCTTTGATTATTAGGCTTTAGAGTAATTATCGTATCAGCCATAGGAGCCAGAATTCGCAAGATACTTTTATAGTCCTTGTCAGCTAATACACCTATCATAAATATTAATCTACGATTTGTAAAGTATATTTCTATAGAATTCCGTAGACTAAGCGCAGCTTCCTCATTATGGGCACCGTCAATATAGATGTCGGGAGTCTGTGAAATATGCTCAAACCTTCCTTGCCATTTGGTAAGATATAATCCCTTCCTTATAGCTTCATCCGATATGTTATATCCAATACTTCTCAACCATCTTGCGCTAGTTATGGCAAGTATAGCATTTTGCACCTGATACCTACCGAGCATATTGATTTTATATTTTTCAGACTTATATTCAGGATATTCAAATGTGGTAAAGTTGTCATAATATCTAATATTTGCAGCCTTGGATGTATCTGCCATTATTATCGGGATATCAAGCTCGTCTGCTTTTTTACTAAATACACTTAAAACCTCCGGTGCCTGTCTTGCTGTTATCACACAGGAATTACCCTTGATAATTCCCGCCTTCTCATAAGCAATCTGTTCAAGTGTATTACCGAGAAATTGCACATGATCAAGGCTCACGGGAGTAATAAGGCTGCATATTGGACTGTTAATTACATTAGTTGCATCCTGTCTGCCTCCCATTCCTGTCTCAAGAATTAAAAAATCCACTTGCTCCTTCTTCAAATACAAAAATGCCATAGCTGTCTCAATCTCAAAGGCAGTTGGATGAGCAAGCCCTTCCAAAACCATATCATCACATGCAGATTTAATAGCTTCTAAAGACTGACAGACATCCTCTTCACTGATATACTCCATAAGCAATATATTGTTAGTATTAAGATTATCATTTATATATTCATTGTTATTAGTATTGCTATCATTTATATGCCTAACCAGTGTTACAATCTGTATCTTCTCCAGATAAGAAAATACTACCGGTGAAATATATATACCAACCTTATAATTTGAACATGCAAGAATTCCGGATAAAAATGAAATAGTCGAACCCTTCCCGTTGGTTCCTGCCACATGAATGATTTTAAGATCATTCTGTGGATTGCTCAGACGTTCCAACAGATTTCTTATGGTCTCAAGACCAGGAATACTACCTAGTTTTTCTGCTTGCTTTATAAATCTCATGGCTTCATCATATGTCATAATTCAAACTCCAAATCACAATTTTATATCATACCTGTACTAATTCATTGTTAAAATTCATTCTATTGATTATTCTTATCACTACTGTCCTTGTTAAAAATATAAAGTTTGCTAAAGATGTAATTTAGGATGATAACGATAACAGATAATGTTCCCTTAACTAACCATCTGTAGATTCCTAGAATTTCTACAAATACAAATATCCCCAGCTGCTCCACCCCAAGAGTCAAAAGCCTTGCCCCATAGAATTTTCCCATCTTTGCAAGTTCAGCTTTAACCGTACTGCTTCTGGATCGAAATACACTCCATTTGTTAACTATATAGGCAAAGGTGACCGCAATCACCCAAGCCATCCAGTTAGATGTCAGATTGGACAATCCCAGCCTATATAAGCCCTCATAGCTTACAAAGTTAACTATGGTAGTAAGGATACCGAATATACCATAGGTAATCGTCTCTCTATTTACTACCCTTTTATACAAAGTATGGGTTTTGATTTTATTAAGTAGAGTCTTCATTTTATATCTCCTAAGATATGATACTGGTTTACCTTTACTTCCATGGTCTGCATATATATTAATTCATTGTCACTATAATTACAATAAAATTTATCACAAAGTGCGTTTTGACAACTTAAAAGGGCATCTATTTGAACCAATAGGTACCCTTTTTTGATTACAATTATATTAATTAACCCCCATAATATTCTTTCATCCATACCAGCATTTCACCTGGTGTTCTATTGCCCCAATAGCAGTAGGGTATCGCAATGAGATCTTTATTCTCCCAGACAACATCAGTTTCTTTGTACAGCTCATCCAATGTCCAATTATCCTGAGATATTTTCTTTCCCTTGAGTTTAAGAACTGTAGTTCCTCCTAATAAACCTTCATAATACTCCTCGTTAATAGGCTGCTTGGTATCTACGAAATAAGCTGGCAAGTTACTTTCATTATCAATTTCCTCTATGCAATATACAAGGGGTCCTTTTTCAATGGCTACTTTTCCACTGTCTTCACGAACCAAGGGATTAGCTCTAACAAATCTTGGTGACAAGTCAAAGCTAACTTCAATCAGCTTTTGACCATTTATTTTAATATACTTATATCCCTTATCACAGTCTTTATCCTGGATGTTAATACCATCTACAAGTATATTATATTTATTTACATAACCGGGAATGCGAATCGCCAAGTCAAATTCCAAGTCATCATTTCCCTCCAGTTGTATTGAAATATTTCCTTCAAAGGGAAACTTGGTTTTGGTTGTAACTACCAAGTCTTTCTTTTGAATATTCACACCTATACTACCTTCTACAAATAAATTTATCCAAAGCGTATTATCCGTCTGAGAATATATATACTCTCCGAGAGAGGCTAAGGTTCTGGTAATATTAGGAGGGCAACAAGCAACTCCAAACCATTTTTGCCTCATAGGTTTAACATGTTCCATTGATGTTCTTACCAAACAGTTGTCAGGCCACACTTCCAATGGATTAACATAGAAGAAACTTCTACCATCCATGGCAATTCCAGAAAGTACTGTGTTATATAAAGCCTTTTCAACCACATCCATATATTTTCCGTCCCTGGTAATCTGCATCATTCTTCTTCCAAATAAAGCCAGACCTATAGAGGCACAGGTTTCACCATAATTACTACTGTTAGGTAAATCATAGTCAGTAGTAAATCTTTCTAAAATTCCAGAACTACCTATGGCTCCTGTGATATACATTCTTTTGGTGGTTATATTATCCCAAAGCCTTTTGCAACTTTCTAACAACTCAAGGTCATTATAGTAGTAAGCTAAATCTGCCATGGCACAGTACATGTATACGGCTCTTACTGCATGACCTTCTGCGGTCTTTTGCTCTCTTACAGGCAGATGGGATTGAGAATAGAGAGGAAGATATTCAGCAAATTCCTGGAAAATCCTTTTATACTCCGGTCTTTTTTCTTCCTTATCAAAATAATATGGTCTATGTCCTCGGCGATTAATAAATGCTTTTGCCTGGTCAATGTATTTTTTATTACCAGTTACTTCGAATAACTTTACCAAAGCCAACTCAATTTCTTGATGCCCAGGATATCCCTCACTGTTTTTATCTTTTGAAAACACATCACAAATTAGATCTGCATTACGGATCATAATTTGTAGAAATTCATCTTTACCAGTAGCTTTATAATAAGCAATCGCCGCTTCTATCATGTGGCCTGAAGTATACAGTTCATGCCCTTCCTTCAAATTAGTCCATCTAAGGTTTGGCTCTTTTATAGTATAGTATGTATTCAGATAGCCTGTTTCATCTTGTGCTTTTCCAAACAGGTGTATCACTTCATCCGCTGATTTTTCAAGTTCTTTGTTGGGATTAGTAGACAAGGAATATGCGACAGCTTCCAACCATTTGGCAACATCAGAATCCTGAAATACAGCTCCTTGGAATTCTCCTTCTTTCTCTTTCGCTGTTATTTTAAAATTATTAATGCAATGGCTGGGTTTGGCACCCTCCACCCGGTCATTTAATATTTCCCATTGATATGGAATAATCACTTCTTGAACAAGCTTAATATATTTATCCCAAAAAGAATCATCTATTGAAATTTTTGTTAAAGGTAATGATTTTAGCTTAGTCATCCCTATCCTCCGTTTACATGTTTATAATGTTAATATTGATTTTGCTGTTGAATTGCGTGTTATCACCTGACAGGGAAGAGTAATTTTCTGGGGATGCGATACTTCATCGTTTATGGAATCTAATAACATCATTAATGCCTGCTTTCCAATCTCTTGTAAGGGCAGATTCATTGTAGTAAGAGATGGATATAAATACCGAGAGATATCCCTATTATCAAATCCCGCAATAGATAAATCATCAGGTATCTTAAGACCAAATTCTGATGCTGCATGATAACATCCTGCAGCCATAATATCATTTAAAGCAAATATAGCAGTTGGCGGTTCATTAGCTTTTAATAGTTCAACAGCTTTGTCATAACCAGATTGATATTCCCAATCACCATATCGAATATATTCATCCGGTAGGGATAATCCATTTTCACTCAAAGCTAATCGTATCCCTTCCAGACGGGTCTGTGTAGGGTACGCATCATAATAACCTCCTATAACTCCTATCCTAGTATGCCCTAAGCTAATCAAATATTGTACCATCATTTTCGCACTGTTTAAATCGTCATAGGTAATAAAGCTTCTTTCATTTGTACAGCTTGAATATGCATATATCAAGGGAATATCCATAGGCTCTATCAAATCATGTATGACTCGATCATGCATACATACATAGATTATACCTGATACCATAGATTGTCTCAGTAGTTGAACACCTTTTTTTATCCGATCTGTATATTTAGAAATCTTTGTGTAATCAGGCCAGATCTTTTCATACAAATGCAGGTCATGTACAACCATTTGATACTTGGCTTTTTCAAGTTCTTCACCTATTCCATTTATAATATCTGGAGTAGGAAAGCATCGTATATCCTCTACAATGACTCCAATAGTATAGGTTTTTCCTCTCCTAAGATTCATAGCTACAGTATTCGGTGTGAAATTGAGAGCTTGAATAGCATCATTTACTCTTTTTGTGGTCTTATCGCTGATTTTTTTTGTACCATTAATTACATAGGAAACTGTAGCAGTTGACACTCCGGCCATTTTTGCGATTTCTTTGATTGTAGCCATATTTCACCTCGTACTTTATAGTAATCATATTATGTATTTTAACTATTTTTATTTATCCTTTCAACCCTGATGTTTTAATACCCTCTACCAGATACCCGGAACCAAAAAAGTATAATAACATAGGAGGGATAATCATCAAAGTGGATGCCGCCATTATAGTCGGCCAATTAACAACAAATGTATTACCCTTAATAAACATGAAGCTAGTCATAAGGGATATAGTCAAGGTACGCCATTTTTCACTATTAAGATAAAACACCGGCTGAGTAAGTTCATTCCACCAATAAACAGATGAGAGTACTGCAATTGTAGCATAGGTTGGTTTTGACAAAGGTGCTAACACCCTAAAAAATATACCTACATGGCTACATCCATCCATAATTGCTGCCTCGTCTAGTTCTTTAGGAATAGATCGAAAGAACTGCCTGAATAGAAATACATTATAGGGATAAGCAAAACATGCCGGAATAATCATAGGCAGTAGTGTATCCAACCATCCAATTTTACCGAACATAATATATTGAGGTATTATTAAGGCGATGCCTGGTACCATCATAGTACCTATAATTAAAGCAAAAAACATATTCTTACCCGGAAACTCCATTCTAGCTAAAGGATACGCAACCATAGATGAGGAAATGAGAGTTCCGACTCCGGTACCTAACATTAATAATACCGTATTTCGAAAATATAAAAAGAAGTTTGAGGAATTAAATATATATAAATAGGCGTCCAATGTGGGTTTTTTAGGTATAATATTCGTTGATGTTGTAAATTCCGTCAACGTTTTAAATCCTCCTGAAATAATCCATATAATAGGAGAAAACATTATCACAGCAACAATAATCTTTATTAATGATATTATAACATTTTTTTGAATTGCTGCAGTTCTCGCTTTTTTATTCATCGGTTTGCCCCCTTAATTTTCATAATAAACAAGCTTCTTAGAAACTGCAAATATACCTATTCCGAACACGCAAGCGATTAAAAAAAGAATGACAGACAGTGCACAACCATATCCAACCTTATGATTACTAAACGCTTCGTTATAAATTAACAGACTAAGTACTTGCGTCATCTTATTGGGGTCTCCTGTTTCTCCTGTTAGTGGATATAGTAGCGCAAAAGAACCATTTAATGCACTTATACTTCCCATGACAGTGTTAAAGAGCATTATAGGTGAAATCATTGGCAAAGTGATTTTAGTAAACTTCAACCAAGCGCTGGCTCCGTCTATGTTACCTGCTTCATATAATTCTTTCGGAACATCATTAAGGCCTGATCTGAAGATTAACATCATCTGGCCCGTATTATATGTAAAGAGGGTAATAAAAAACACAGCTAGGTAAACCGTATTCTTATCAAACAACCAATTTATCTGTACATTAGATCCTGATATTAATGATAATAATGCATTAAAGAGCCCTGCATCTTTGCCAAAGATAGTCCTAAATGCATAGGCCAAAGCAACTGAGGGAATAACTGAGGGAAGAAAGTAGCAGAACTGAAAGATACCATTTAGCTTTTGCCTACGATTTAATAAAAATGCCATGAATAATGCCCATAAAGCGGTTACAATCATCATTATGATAGTAAAAAACATGGTTACTCTGAATGAATTTCTGAATGTACTGCTGGAAAATATGTTTTTGTAATTTGTAAAACCAATGTATTGAGAAATCCCATTAAGTTTTCGATTAGTCAAGCTTACCGAAAACATAAATACCACTGGAAACACTGTAAAGAATGCAAAACCTATAAACCATGGCAACATAAATCCATATGCAGTAAGATTATTAACTAGAGTCTTATTCCTTCTCCTTTTTATTTCCATAAGGCGACTTCCTTTCCTTTTTTATAAAAGGCGGCTCCCATATGATAGAACCGCCTTTTAGCTCTAATTATACATACTTTAGCCTAATCTCGCTACTCCAATCAATATCCGATAGTTTCTGCTGCATATTTCATAGCCTCTTCAACAGCTTCCTGTGAATTTATTTGTCCACTGAGAGCCGTATTAAATAAGCTGATCGCATTATTAGTAACACCAGAAGGAAGACATGTATAACCAAATACACCTGCCGCTAAAGAATCAGTAACAGCTTCCCAGTTATCGATTGTTGTTGCTGTTTCTACTTTCCAAGCACCTTTATCTGCAATAGACTTAAGAGCCGAAGGATTGCCACTAGACTTTGAATTTATTTCCTGTCCCTTTTCTCCCATTAACCATTCAATTACCTTCCAGGCAGCATCTTGATTCTTACTGTTGGCATTAATTGTATAGAAGCCAGTGTGAAGTGTATTATATTTAATTTTATCAGTGGGTATAGTAGCAATATCCCAATTAAAATCTAGTTTATCACTATATGTACCAATATTCCAGCTACCTAACCAACTTATTGCAGCTTTACCTGAAGCAAATTTATCACTGGTATCCGAGGACGGTTCCGGCATAATTCCTTTACTAACCATCTGAGCACAATCGTCAATAAAAGATTTAGCGCCTTCACCTATAACCAATTGACCTGATTCAGCATCATAAACCTGATCACCTGCACCGCCTATTCCTGCCCACCAAGTCTGAGTATTAGGAAGATCAAATCCATATACTTCTGTGGTTCCATCATCATTATACCTAGTTAATTTCTCTGCCGCTTCCAAGAAGTCACTATAGGCCCAATCATTGTTTGGGTATGGTATACCTACCTCATCAAACATATCCTGGTTGTAATATAATATTTCAGTGGCTGCACACCAAGGGAGACCGTAAGTTGCACCAAGTCCCTCTGTTAAATTAGCAACGGCGTCGATAAATTCATCTTGATTAATTGTTGACTCTTTCAAATACTTATCTAAGGCAACAATTCCTTTTGTATCTGCAAAGTTCTTTATGTCATTTTCCCAAACAACAAAAATATCGGAAGATTTATCTTTAGTTGCTACCATTTGATTTAGTTTGGAGGAGTAGTCACTTTCAGGTATTACATTTACATTTACTTTAATTCCTGTAGCTTTTTCAGCTTGTAAATACATGTTCAATTCGTCATCTGCATTTTGTTCATTCCATACTGAGATTGTAATCTCTGATCCTGATAGATCACCTTTTGAGACTGATTCGCTGCCATCTTTTTTACAGCCTAATAGTACGCTACTAATCATTACAATCATCAAGAAACCACTAAGAACTTTCTTTAAATTCATACGAATGCCTCCCTTTTTATAAAATAAGATAATAGTGTGTAAATATTAAATCATCTCTTTCTCCCAAATTATTCGCTGCAGCTTATAATATATTATCTGAAAGAAAAACAACTGTTTAAACGATTAACCATTTATGTTTTAAAAACAACTTCATATCAATAATAATGACAAAAAGTTTGGATAATCGATTAACCTATATTAAATATTTACAAATATTATTATACATATTTCTATATTATTGTCAATATTAATTATAATTTTTTTACCTTGTGTATGATTACAATACATATGTTACAAAACTAAATATCACGGAAATGCTCTTTTATATAGGCTG
>SHOH01000092.1:0-2085 GCA_004294845.1 Anaerolineaceae bacterium | reverse complement strand
TGGAAATATAGATATGCCCTTAATTATGAAACAGTCTTTTCATTATTTAATCAAAACATTCTCGTAATTTCTTTAAAGCTTTTTTTTCAATTCGGCTGACATAAGATCTGGAAATACCCAGCTTATTTGCAATTTCTCTCTGAGTAACCTCTTTCTTATTAACCAGCCCATATCGTAAGGATATGATTTCACGTTCTCTATCTGTTAACACCTTACCGATTACACAATATAATCTTTTTATATCCTCTTCCAGAACAATATTCTCTACAATATCAGTATCCGTTTCCTCTATGATATCCAACAGATTGATTTCGTTACCCTCTCTATCGGACCCTATGGGGTCATATAGATAGACTTCCTTATTAAGCCGCTTACTGCTTCTTAACATCATCAGTAGCTCATTATCTATGCAACGAGAGGCGTATGTTGCTAGGCGAATCCCTTTCTCATCATCAAAGGTATCGATTGCTTTAATCAGTCCGATTGTTCCAATCGATATTAAATCATCTGTTTCCTTATCTATCATATTGTATTTCTTTACTATATGAGCAACTAATCTTAAATTGTGCTCTATTAATTTATCCCTGGCTTCTTTATCACCAGCTTTGCATCGTATCAGATAGTCCGTTTCATCTTTTGTACTTAAAGGCTTTGGAAATGACTTCACGAAGATAAGCACCCTCAATGCTTAATGATTCATATATATCATATGAACACTAATGACATAAAGTGCCTATCCTTCTTAAAAAAGGACAAAAACATCACATAAAAGTACAAAGTACAAAGCTTATCGTCAAAAAAGCTTATACAAATAGGATTAGTCCAATTCTTTTCTCCTTAAGATATCATAAGGATAAAGTATAATTCCCAGATCAATATATATAATTTGCTTGGGATGAGGGCAGCTATCCATATCATTGCCTTCTTCATCTGTAATTCTTGTTACAGTCACATTGATTGCTTCACTACCGGGTCTGATTACCTCTATCTCTTCACCTACTGAGAATTTGTTCTTCTGCTCCAGATAATACATGCCGTCCCTTCCCCCTATTATGGTTCCTAGGTAGGTATAAGCCTTTTCATAGGTGTTACTATCATATATCTGATCCTTATGGTTTGGTTTTCCAAAGAAGAACCCGGTTGTAAATTGCCGGTTCACACCCTTTGATACCTCTTCCAAATACATGGGCTTATTCTCTTCATAAAGTTTAGGATCGATAAAGTAATCATCAATCGCTCTCCTATAAGTCCCTGCAACAGTCGCTACATATAATGCAGTCTTCATCCTGCCTTCAACCTTTAGGCTATTAATACCGGCCTTAACTATCTCAGGAATATATTCAATCATACATAAATCCTTGGAATTAAAGATATAAGTGCCTCTTTCATTTTCCTCTATAGGAAGATATTCACCAGGTCTTTTCTCTTCAACAATATGATATTTCCACCTACATGAATGTGTACATTCACCAAGGTTAGCATCTCTTCCGGTAAAATAATTACTTAGAAGACATCTACCCGAATAAGCAATGCACATGGCTCCGTGAACAAAGGTCTCTATCTCCATATCCTCGGGAATTTCTCGCCGCAGCTCGGCAATCTCATCAAGTGAAAGCTCTCTGGCTGACACAACCCTGCTTGCTCCAAGATTATACCAGAACCTATAGGTGGCATAATTCGTATT
The DNA here is from genome assembly GCA_004294845.1 of Anaerolineaceae bacterium. GTDB lineage: Bacteria > Bacillota > Clostridia > Lachnospirales > Lachnospiraceae > Mobilitalea. Next base: position 401 of record SHOH01000092.1, on the reverse strand, counting down.
ATTTGCTTGGGTACTGATATGAATTTCTGTTTCAGGGGCTTCCTCCTTGGCAATAGTAAACACTCCCGGATCAGATATAATAAAAGCATCGGGTCTGTCCTTACCAAATGACATTAGTTCTTTAAAATATTGTCTTATACCATCAAGATCTTGATTGTGGGCGGTAATATTGGCTGTAACATAGACCTTTTTATCATAGTTGTGAGCAAAGGCAATTCCTTCTCTCATATCATCCATGGAGAAATTCCTTGCCTTAGCACGCAGACCGTACATATCCCCACCGATATATATGGCATCAGCACCATACATAACCGCTGTCTTAAGTGTCTCCAGATTACCTGCCGGAATCAAAAGCTCAGGTTTTTTTCTATCATTAATCATAATATCCCTCTTTCTTCTTA
>SHOH01000091.1:2936-12079 GCA_004294845.1 Anaerolineaceae bacterium | reverse complement strand
AATCTGGAGAAGATTAAGAAGCAGTTTAACGAAGAGCTTAATGCGATTAATTCAAATGCAGAGCTTGAGAAGATAAGGGTATCCTTCCTTGGTAAGAAAGGATTGGTAACGGAGCAGTTAAAAAATCTCCGTGATTTAACCCCAGAAGAGAAAAAGGCAGCCGGTATGCGGGTTAACAACCTAAAGAATGAGATTGAGCAAGCAATCGTTGAATATCAAAAAACCTTGGAGGAGAAGGAATATCTTCAGGAGATCGAGAATTCAGAGCGCTATGACTACACTATACCCTGGAGTAGAAATGCTGGAACCCTCCATCCCATATCTATTATTCAGAAGCGTATCGAGGATATCTTCAAGACTATGGGCTTTATTATAGAGGATGGGCTTGAGATTCAGACCGAATACAATAATTTCGAGGCTGTTAATATTCCTAAGAATCATCCTGCCAGAGATATGCAAGATACTTACTATTTGGAAAATGGCCAACTCTTAAAGACTCATACATCAGCGGCTCAGAATACTATTATGAAGAAATACGGTGCTCCAAAGAAAGGTGAGCCCTTAAGAGTATTGTTTCCAGGAAGATGCTTTAGAAATGAGAATTTAGATGCCAGTCATGAGAATACATTCTTCCAACTGGAGGGTATGATGATTGGTGATGATATATCTATATCAAACCTTATATATTTCATGAAGGTATTATTATCCGAGGTATTTGAAAGAGATATTAAGGTGCGACTAAGACCTGGTTTCTTTCCATTCGTAGAACCGGGCTTTGAACTGGATATAAATTGTGCAATCTGTGAAGGTAGCGGATGTCCTACCTGTAAGCATTCCGGATGGCTTGAATTATTACCCTGTGGTATGATACATCCCAATGTACTTTCCATGGGAGGAATTGATCCGGAAAGATACACGGGCTTTGCCTTTGGTCTTGGCTTAACAAGACTTGCGATGATGAAATACAATATTAAAGACATTCGTATGTTCAATAGCGGCAACCTAAAGCAGCTTAGACAGTTTACCAGATAGAAGGGAGGATAATAATGTTAATATCAATGAATTGGATTTCGGAATTTACAGATCTTAGCGGAGTGAATATTAAGGAGCTTATTAATCGCTTTACCTTATCTACCGCCGAGGTTGAAGAAATATTTGAAATGGGTAAAAATATCAAGGATGTAGTCGTCGGAAAGATTATCGAGGTTAATAATCATCCCAACTCACAAAAGCTTCACCTTGTGAAGGTGGATATAGGTACAGAAGTAGTAGAGGTAGTCTGCGGTGCTCCTAATGTATATGTAGGGGCTGTGGTGCCATTTGCAAAACTCGGTGGACGTGTTGGGGACTTGGAGATAAAAGAGGTTCCCATAGCCGGTGTTGTTAGCCGTGGTATGTGCTGTTCTGAAAAGGAGCTGGGGATAAGTGATGACCATTCTGGCCTTATGATTATTGAAGGAGACTATCCTTTGGGCACTGACATTAAGGAGTTCATGCAGCTTGAGGACATAGTATTTGAAGTAGATAATAAATCACTTACTAATCGTCCTGATCTGTGGGGGCATTACGGAATTGCCAGAGAAATCGCAGCTCTTAACAAACGCCCCTTAAAGCCTTTGGAATTGGTAGATACAAGTGTGTATAAGGAATTAACACCCATTGATCTTAAGGTCCTTGATAATCAAAGGATATATCGATTCAGCTGTATTACCATGGACAATATTCAGATTAAGAAATCTCCTATTAATATGAGGATTCGCCTTACCTATTGCGGTATGCGTCCTATAAATTTGCTTGCTGACCTAACTAATTACCTTATGATGGAGATTGGACAGCCCATGCACGCCTACGATAACAGAAAGGTGAAGGATATAAGAGTTAAGACATTTTCAGAGCCTTCCATGTTCTTAACCTTAGATGGAGTAACAAGAAAGATTGATACAGATACCTTGATGATTTGTGACAGTAAAGAGCCTATAGGCATAGCAGGTGTTATGGGTGGAGAGCTTTCATCCATATTTGATGATACCAGCTCAGTGCTGCTTGAGTCTGCAAATTTTGACGGTACCGGTGTCCGCAAATCTGCAACTAGGATGGGATTAAGAACAGATGCCAGTTCCAGATACGAGAAGACATTGGACCCTGAAACGACAGTGATAGCCATAGAGCGTTTCATGAAGCTTTTAATGGATATAGACCCCGGTGTTAAGGTGACTTCGAGCCTAACCGATTCATATGTACAGCATTATGACAGCATCACTATTGACTTTGATAAGGCTTACGTAGACAAATACACAGGTATAGATATTTCCTCGGATATGATTGAAGAGACCTTAACTGCCTTAGGTTTTGATGTGGAAAGAAGAGGAGATAAGTTCAGCGTGGGAGTACCCTCATGGCGTGCTACCAAGGATGTTACAATGAAGGCAGATATAGTCGAAGAAATTACCCGTATCTATGGATATGATAACTTTGACATCTACTCCACTAAGAGCCTTCTTACACCGATAAGGCATAGCCTTGAAAGAGACAATGAATACAGGATTAAGGTTCTCTTATCAGATAAATATGATATGAATGAAGTTCACAGTTATATTTGGTATGAATCTAAAATGAATAAAGAATTAGGTATTCATACCGAGCCAAATATAAGAATTGTAAACTCTATGACAGCCGAGAATGATACAATAAGATCCACAATTATTCCAAGTTTGCTAGGCTTTGTGTATAAGAACGTAGATGGAAGTCCCGAGATGGGAATGTATGAAATCGGCCGAGTTGCAGATGGACTAAACAAAGAAGGTCTCTGCAATGAAAAGAAGCGTCTAGGTATAGTAATAGCCAGTAAAATACTTAGCGAAAAGGAAGTATTCTTTAAACTGAAGGAGGCTATAGAGCAGACTATCTTAGATATAAAGAACATTACTCCCATATTCGTAGAGAATAATGCAATTAACAAATATAATTATGTGCATCCCGTTAATTCTGCAGGTATACACTTAAAGGATCAGGAAATCGGATATTTATCGGTTCTTAATCCCAAGATCAGAAATAACATAGACAAGAAGCTAAATGTTGTATTTGCAGAGATTGATATTGACGAGATGGAGACCATAGGTGGGCTAGCTCTTGAATACAAGGAAGTATCCAAGTATCCTGGTGTAACCGTAGACCTGAGCCTTCTGGTAGAGAAGGATGTTCCTTACGTAAAACTATCAAAGTATATCGACATGTATCCTTGCCACTATCTTGACAGATACTATCTTGTGGATATATTCGAGGATGATAAACTCCTTCCAGGTAAGAAAAGTGTAACTGTTCGCTTTGAGTTCGTATCCATGGAGCGCACCTTAGAAAGCCATGAAATTCAAAACATGGTAGACGGATTACTGGGTGTACTAGGGAACAAGAACATTGAACTGAGATAATCAAATCGGTACCAGGCACCATTACAATTAAATCGGTACCAGGCGCCAACCCAAGAAACGCCTCAGATGGTGCCTGGTACCCTTATTAGGTATATTTAAGCTGGTTCCTGTATAATCATTTTCTGAAGGGGTGTAAGTTGAAAGAATAATTTTCAACTACGCATTAATGAGGTGATAATGATAAAACATATAGGGACCAATTCTATTGAAACGACTAGGCTGATTCTTCGCAGATTTAGACCTGAAGATACCTTTGATATGTACAAAAACTGGGCAAGCGATAAGGAAACATTAAGATATCTCCCTTGGGGACCCCATAGCGATGTGAATGTGACCCATAGACGAATACTTAGCTGGGTGGAGAATTATAAGCAACCAAATGTGTATAATTGGGCTATATATTTAAAATCCAATAAACAGGTTATAGGCTCAATCAGTGTAGAGATATCTAATGATAAAGAGAAAAGCTGTGAGGTGGGGTATTGTATTGGTAGAAGCTTTTGGGGTAGAGAGATAGTACCAGAAGCACTGCGTGCAGTAATGCATTATCTGTTCTTCGAAGTGGGATATAAGACGATATTTGCTAAGCATGACGTAGAAAATACTGCATCAGGTAGAGTTATGCAAAAAGTCGGAATGCATTATGAGAAAACATTTTATGATGTAGGCCGTAGGCGGGACGGAAGCCTATATGATGTGGATATGTATGTGAAATATTACAATGTATCAGAAAAAGAGTCATAATCCTAAAAATGGCTCTTTTTGTTTTGTCTTCTTTAATTCGACATGCTATAATGAATAAACTAGCAAAATTATGGAGGAAGACATATGGGTGAGGAAGTTATTTCAGTGGTTCGTGATGTGGCAATTAACTTGGGTTGCACATTTCTGGGGGCTTTCCTAGGATTTAAATATGCCATAAAGGCAGAAAAGGATCTATCCAATGAAAGAGATGAAGAAACCAGATCCTTTTTACTTAACAGATTGAGGAACGAGCTTGTAATTATTAAAGGTAACTTAGAAAAATCATGGAGTAAAAGAGATGTTATTCTAACCTATGAATTCACCAGCTGGAAGTTGATGCTTTCAACCGGAGATTTGAAGTTGTTTTCAGACGAGCCATACTATACAACTATGATTTCTTTATGTTCGCAAATCGAATTTCTTGTTGATATCGAGAGGAACAATGACTATATAGAGACGGTGATTGAAGTCAGAAAAAGTGTGTATAATCAGCTTAGTTCTGACAGTGAGCATATCAGACAATTATTATTTGAAGGGAAGTAATGACAGATGGAGATTACCGGCAGCAGTTACGAGTTTCCACGAGGTATTCCGGGGACAGTTAGTAATAACGATACACAGCATAAGGGTTATGTGAACAGATGGACTGTTTATGACACCTCTGGTATTTCTAAACTGGAAGCTCAGTATATCGATGATGATATGATTAGAGAATATTATAATGGCTTACCTTGTCAGCTTGGATATGTGCTTGCAGGCAAGACAGTGGAAAGAGAGACAGTAAATCGTATTATGGATGAGGAAATCTCAGGTCATAACTCCATATCCCATATAGCCATACTGGATGCAGGAGGCGAAGGCAAGACTACAGCACTTATGCAGCTTGTTGTAAAGCTTATTCAAAGCGGTAAAAGAGTATTTTTTGGTCAAGATGCTCCAGAGCTACATATCGAGGATCTTAAGTTTCAAGATAATGACATTATTGTAATAGACAATGCTAACCATGTTAAGAATATCTATGATTTTCTTAAATTAGCAACCAGAAAAAGAGTTCGTGTAATCTTTGCCGCTCGTGCAAATGAGTGGGAAATGCAAAAAATTAATATTGATATCAACAGAAGTATTAAGGAATACAAGCTATCCGGTTTTAGCGAAAGAGAAAAAAATGAATTTGCCAAGCTATTAAGTAAATATACTCAATTAGCTGAAAATGAAATTTATGATATTTTTAATAATGAAAGTAATCATTTTTTATTAGCAGCCATGCTTAGAACCATGAACGGTGGTATAAATCTCGAGAAAATAGTTGAAGATATCATAAGAGAGACTAAAGAGAATTTAGAAGGTGATTATAAAGATTATGCTCTTTTTATACTATTAATTATATGCCTTGTAGAGCAGGCAGGAGCTAAAATGCCCATGTTCCTGCTTAGAAATATTTGCTTTAACATAAGTGATGGTATTAAGCTAAACCATATGAATTTAGTTAACATATATTTGAAGAAAGAGGTCCAAGGAACTAGTGCATATGTTGAAACCCGTCATCCGAGAATCAGCGAATTATTTTATAAGAGTCTTGTGAAGTTTATCAATATTGATCTGGTTTATGAGGAGTTTTCTAAGGCTGACAGGAACATCAGAAACATCAGAATCGACAGGGTAGCCGATTACCTAGATATCGTTGGAATGGTCAGCAGGTATATATATTTATATTATCCTGAATTTTCTGACCTAATCGACTATGTAATTGATGTAAACTTGGACACCTTCTATGGAACATATTCTAATTCCTGTAAGTTGTTATTTAAGACCTTGATTGATATCAAGACGGATGCTATAAAAACTATGTCCGATAATGTGGATATCATAGATGATCTGTATGCTAAAGCTACGAGCAAATGGTTTATATCCGGAAACAGTGAACTGTGGTACAAATGGGCTAAGTACAAGACAGACATAGGTACCATCGGAAATGTGGACGAACTTAACAGTGCCCGATGGATTTATAATCAGGCGCTATTAAATAATCAGATTGATGAAACCATACTGATTGGATGGGCTGATTTAGAGGTATTACAATGTCAATACGGGGATGTAAAGAATCCCGAACCTTACAGCGCCAGATGGATATATCGATGGGCTATAGACAATCAGAGATTAACAGAGAATATTATATTCAACTGGGCTCAGATGGAAGAAAGTCTTAATAACATTGGGGACATTAAAAGTGAATATACAGCCCGTTGGATATATAATTGGGGTATTACAAATAATACAGCTAACGAAAATCTTCTGATTAAGTGGGCGAATATGGAAATAGCCCAAGATAATATCGGAGATGTAGGTGTGCCATATAGTGCTCTATGGATATATAAGTGGGGCACCCTACATAACAAGGCAGATGAAAACCTTTTGATAAATTGGGCTGAGCTTGAATTAAATCAAAGAGGACTTGGGGACATAGAGTCCGAACACAGTGCCAGATGGATTTTTAATTGGGGAATAAGTAATAATAAAGCAGGTGAAAATTTATTCTTAAAATGGGCAGATGCTGAGCTTGATACTCATATAAATAATGTCGGTGATCTGGAGACACCCTATACAGCCAGGTGGATCTACAGCTATGCTTTAAAGGTTGGAAAGGCCAATTCAAATCTATTCTACAGATGGATACAGCTTGAATTTGAACAAGCAAATATCGAACCAGCAGAAAAGGAATACACTGCACTATGGCTACTTAATTATGTCCGAAAGCTTAGAGTTGTAGATAGAAATTATTGGAGCTGGGTCATCGGTATTGATATGGAGCTTGGTAAGACTGAGCAGGCTTATAGTCATTGTAAGGAAGCATCATTAACCTGTGATATCTATGATATATTCGCCTTGGTTCAAGGTGAGCGTGGTGTATTAGATGATAAAAATGAAGGTATGGATTATCTGATGAATATGGCTTTAAATAAGAATACGCTCTTAGGGATTTACTGCTCTTATCTTTGCGATTTACTTTATAAAGGCGGATATCAGGCAAAGGATTTACTTGATAAATTTAATGCAATAAATGAGGATACATCATATCTTAGTAATAAATCCTTTTTAAAGTTTTGGTTGAAAAAGTTAGATAATTGATATATTAATATAATATACATATTGAGTACATATAAGGAATGGATGAAAAAGATGAAAAATAATAAACTAAAGAAACAAGGTACAGTACAACAAAATAATGTGAAAGAAGGAATTAAGATGCTAAAGGAATTTAAGAAATTTGCACTTCGCGGTAACATGATTGATTTGGCCGTAGGTATAATTATTGGTGGTGCATTTAACTCCATCGTAAATTCTCTGGTTAATGACATTGTTATGCCACTCCTTGGAGTATTTACAAAGAATATCAACTTTAGTGACTGGTTTATTGCTCTTGATGGCAAGGATTATGGCACTTTAGCAGTTGCAGAGGTAGAGGGAGCGGCTGTAGTAAAATACGGTCTATTTCTCTCAAATATACTAAACTTTATTATTATGGCGTTTGTCGTATTCTTGATTGTTAGATGGATTAATAAGCTAAGAAAGCCTGATGAACCTGCAGCTCCTACAACTAAGAAATGCCCTTATTGTTATTCAGACATACATCTTGATGCAACCAAGTGCTCTCATTGTACAGCTGATGTTGCAAAGTAATTAGTGTGAGATTTATTGTTATCTAACTCATAGAATTTGGAATAGGCAGAGTTGTCTGGACATATAAGCTGATGAGCTTTCCTATGGTGGATAAGGACTCTCTTGTCCATAACAGAGAGTTGATTGAAATAGTCAGCAGGAACGGAGAGATATTATGCTAAAAATTTTTTACCCAAAACGAATCGCAGACTCGGCATATGTAATTGATTATGATAAATTATATAAAGAAGGCTACAAGGGAATTATATTTGATATTGATAATACCTTGGTCGAGCATGGAGCTGATGCCTCAGAAAGATCAATAGAGCTGATAGCGAGGTTACAAAAGATTGGTTTCCAGGTATGCTTGATTTCAAATAATAAAGAGGAACGGGTTACCAGGTTTAATAGAGATATAAAGGTGAAGTATATTCATAATGCCAACAAACCAGCTAAGAAGAATTTTATAGGTGCAACTAAGTTAATGGGAACTACTATCAAGAATACTGTATTTATAGGAGACCAGCTATTTACGGATGTATTTGGAGCTAATAGAATTGGAATGATGTCCTATTTCGTAAAGCCTATCGGTCCCAAGGAAGAGATACAGATTGTATTTAAAAGAAAGCTTGAAAGGATAGTTCTCAAGCATTACAGAATGGATTTAAAAAGGGGTAAAATCAAAAGGGTATAACTATTTCATATATTTAATTAATGTATGGCATATCAAAAGCTGTTCAAAGGGGCAAGGAATGGGATCGAATAATATTATATTAATTGGTTTTATGGGTTCCGGAAAAAGCGGTGTCGGCATACAATTAGCCAAAAAAATGGACTATCATTTCAAGGACACAGATGAAATGATTGTAGCAAGGGAAGGTATAGAGATACAAGAGATTTTTGACAAGTATGGAGAAAAGTGGTTTCGCAATCTGGAGACAACACTCCTCCTGTCTATAATGGATACTTTAGAAAAGACCGTGCTTTCTACCGGTGGAGGTATGCCTATGAAAGATAGAAATGTCAATCTTTTGCGTGGTATGGGACATGTCATATACCTTCGGGCATCAGAGAGTACAATTATAGATAGGTTATCCGGTGATACTACAAGGCCGCTTCTCCAAGGAGAAAATCTTCAAGAAAAGGTTAAGAAGCTTCTCGAAGCAAGAATATCTGTATATGAGAAGGTAGCGGATATTATTATCGATACTGATGATAAATCAATTGACGATATTGTTGAGGAGATATTGGGAAAAAAGGGAGGATAAAACCTCCGTTATATACAGTGAATAGTTACTAGTACTTTAGGAGGTT
>SHOH01000091.1:0-2836 GCA_004294845.1 Anaerolineaceae bacterium | reverse complement strand
GAATGAGGGTTTTAATAATTAATGGACCAAATTTGAATTTTCTTGGTATCCGGGAGAAAGGTGTATACGGTAACAGGGACTATTCGGCTTTACTTGACTTAATAGAGGAAAAGGCCAAGGAACTTAATATTGAAGTCGAGACCTTTCAAAGTAATGGAGAAGGCGAAATCATTGATAGGCTTCAAAGAGCTTATTATGATAAGGTAGATGGGATTATTATAAATCCGGCGGCTTATACTCACTATAGCTACGCTATTAGAGATGCTCTTGCAAGCTTAAGTATACCAAAAATTGAGGTTCATATATCCAATATTCATGAAAGAGAAGAATTTAGAAAAATCTCTGTAACTGCACCGGTTTGTGACGAGCAGATTATGGGACATGGCTTGGAAGGTTATCTTATGGCTATGGATGCGATTATTAAATTAGTGTATAATAATTTGTAAGCTATAATTCTAATAATAAATACATAAAGATTGGAAGGATTAACATGGATAATTATAAACGAGTTCAGGAAATTAATAAAGAATTGAAAATTGATGCGGTACTAATATCAAACGGTAATAATATGCGTTATGTCAGTGGATTTGCTGGTGAGACCGGATATCTTTATATCTCTGATAAACACCATATGGTTATTACTGATTTTCGATATACCTATCAGGCTGAGATGGAGGCAGAAGGCTATGAGATAGTTACCATCGGTAGCGGAGGATATGAAGAAGCGATAAATGATATACTAAGAACAGATAATGTTAAAGGTCTTGGTTTTGAATCTAAGGATATGCTTTATTCAAGATATCAGGATTTGATGGATAAGCTGAATGTGGATGAACTCATTCCGATTAATGACGAGATTACAAGACTAAGAAGAATAAAGACACCCAAGGAACTGGACTATATCAAGCAGGCAGAAAGTATAGGCGACAAGGTCTTTTCAGAGATCTTGACCTTTATCAAGCCTGGGATGACTGAGCTTGAAGTAGCTGCTAGGATTGAATATCTATTAAAGATACATGGAGGACAAAGTACAAGCTTTCCCGCTATAGTGGCTTCCGGTGTGAATTCATCAATGCCACATGCGGTTCCTACCTTAAAAAAGATAGAAGATGGAGATTTCCTTACCATGGATTTTGGTTGTGTATATGAGGGATATTGCTCTGATATGACAAGAACAATCGTAGTCGGTAAAGCATCAGACAAACAGAAGGAAATATACAAAATAGTCCTTGAAGCACAGCTGGCAGCTCTTGATGTTCTTAAAGCAGGCCTTAAAGGTAAGGATGTGGACAAAGTAGCAAGAGACATCATATACAAGGCGGGTTATGAAGGCTGCTTTGGTCATGGACTTGGACACAGCGTCGGACTATTCATTCATGAGGATCCAAGGCTTTCACCTAGTGAGGAAGGCATAATTGAAGCCGGAATGATAGAGACAGTAGAGCCGGGCATATATGTACGAGGATTTGGCGGAGTCAGGATAGAGGACCTTGTTGTAGTAACTGAGGATGGCTATGAAAACTATACCCATTCCGATAAATCACTGATCGAATTGTAGATTAATTATATTGTTGCAAAATAAGTCAGTTTATTATACACTTATGTGTAGTTAATATTAAGGAGGAATTAGTATGGTATCAGCAGGCGAATTTAGGAATGGGTTGACAGTCGAAATAGAAAATATCGTATACCAGATAATTGATTTTCAGCATGTTAAGCCTGGTAAGGGTGCGGCTTTTGTAAGAACTAAATTAAGAGATATTAAGAACGGTGGCGTAACAGAGCGTACCTTTCGCCCTACGGAGAAATTCCCTACGGCACATATAGACAGAAGTGATATGCAGTATTTGTATAGTGATGGCGATTTATTTAATTTTATGAATGTAGAGACCTATGATCAGATAGCTATGAATAAAGAAGCTGTCGGAGATTCTCTTAAATTCGTTAAGGAGAATGAAATGGTTAAGATGCTATCCCATAATGGGGCTGTATTTGCCATCGAGCCACCGCTTTTTGTGGAGCTTGAGATTATTGAGACAGAGCCCGGCTTTAAGGGTGATACTGCTACCGGTGCTACAAAGCCCGCAAAGGTAGAAACAGGTGCAACAGTATATGTTCCCTTATTTGTTAATCAAGGTGATAAAATCAGTATAGATACAAGATCCGGCGAATATATGAAGAGAGTCTAGACAATCTCTTATAAAGCCTAAATATGAAGTAAAATAAGCTGTTACACAATTCGGAGTATCGAATAGTAACAGCTATTTTTTAAAAAGTTGGTGTGAAGATGACAGAAAAATTATATTTTATTATATCAATGCTTATCTTTGGAAGCATAGGCTTAATAGTTAGGGAAATTCCTTTATCGTCTGCTCAGATAGCATTGATAAGAGGAGTAATAGGTAGCTTGTTTCTAATTATTGCAGGAATTATTATGAAGAAAAAGCCATCCTTTAAGACGATTAAAATGAACTTTACATATTTATTGTTATCCGGTGCGGCCTTAGGATTTAATTGGATACTATTGTTTGAGGCCTACAGGAATACAACAATTACCAATGCCACCTTAAGCTATTATCTTGCGCCTGTTATAGTGGTATTTCTATCACCCTTTCTGCTAAAGGAAAGACTGACTCTGAGAAAAGTATTTAGTGTTCTAGTTGCAATGCTAGGAATGTTTTTGGTTGTCTGGACCGGTGGAGATGGGGGTTTATACAGTAAGGAACTGATTGGGATAGGATTTGGATTAGGAGCTGCAGTACTCTATGCCATGGTAATGATTCTTAACAAACTGATAAAGAACATGAATGGACTAGAGACAACCATAATACAGCTT
>SHOH01000090.1:10533-12110 GCA_004294845.1 Anaerolineaceae bacterium | reverse complement strand
ACCTATATGAATGGTCTGCCCGATAGCTTTGTAGAATCGGCACAGGTGGATGGTGCGGGTCATATGAGAATTTTCTGGAAAATTATTTTCCCTTTATGCAAACCTGTGTTAGCTACTGTGGCCTTATTTATAGCAGTAGGACAATGGAATGCTTGGTTTGATGTAATGGTTTATAATCCTTTAAGGGAAGATTTGACTACCTTACAATATGAACTTATGCAGCTGCTATCCTCGGTTTCACAGCAATCAGGTAATCCAAATGCCATGAAGCATGCCGCTAATATGGTAACACCTGAATCTGTCAGAGCAGCTGCCACTATAGTCACAGCATTTCCAATTGTATGTCTTTACCCCTTTCTACAAAGGTATTTCGTAAGCGGGCTTACAATAGGCGGTGTAAAGGAATAGATTAAAATCACAATATTAATAAAACTCTCTCTAGTATGGGCAGACAAATGTCTGCCTTATTAATTTCCATTTTATATTACCATAAAATAAGCTTTTACTTGAAATATGACATATTTCTATGTACAATGATAGATAAGTTTTATTATGTTAGAATTTGATTTTGCAGAGGTAACATATGAGAATAGGATTATTAAGACATTTTAAGGTAAATTGCCCACATAAGAAGATGATGACGTCCAAGGAGTTTAGGGAATGGTCAAAAAAGTATGAGGTATCAAAGGTAATCAAAAAAAAAGTGGACATGTATGGAATTGAATGGGATATATGCTATGTAAGTGACTTACCTAGAGCTATTTCGACGGCTGAAGAGGTGTACAGCGGAAACCTTATGATAGACAAGCTTCTTAGAGAGGTTGATAATGCACCATTTATACATACTGACCGAATCAAGCTACCATTTTCTGTATGGCATATCTGCGGAAGACTGGCATGGTTATTTAAATCAAAAAGCCAACCAGAGACAATTGTTGGTACCAGAAAAAGGATAGAGAAGTTCTTAAACCGAATTGACTGGTCGAAGGAGAACATCCTAATAGTATTTCATGGCTTTATGCTCTATAATTTTCAAAAGGAGCTGCGTAAGCGAGGCTTTAAGGGAGATAAGCTAAAGCTGGTTAAGAACGGTGTATTATATGAGTATGTCAGAGAAGAAGTAAAGGATGAGTTGGAAAATGAAAGTCTCTCTGATTTGTGTGGGTAAGCTTAAAGAAAAATATCTCACTATGGGTATAGATGAATACAAGAAAAGGCTGGGAAGATATTGTACTCTCGATATTACCGAGCTTCCTGACGAAAGAACCCCTGATAATGCCAGTACTGCCATGGAGGAATCCATAAAAAAGAAAGAGGGCGACAGGATTCTAAAGGCATTAAAGGATGATTCTTATTGCATTGCTTTAGTTATACTGGGGAATATGTTATCATCTGAGGAGCTGGCTGGTCAGATGGAGAAGCTATTTGTTTCAGGTAAAAGCCATATTAGCTTTGTAATCGGAGGTTCTTTAGGGCTTTCTGAAGAGGTACTGGCGCGGGCGGACTATCATCTAAGCTTTTCGAAAATGACATTTCCGCATCAGCTCATGCGATTGATATTGATGGAGCAGATATAT
>SHOH01000090.1:0-10433 GCA_004294845.1 Anaerolineaceae bacterium | reverse complement strand
ACCAAAAACAGCAGTACCTGGCACTGTACCTGGCACCAAAAACAGCAGTACCTGGCACTGTACCTGGTACCGAAGGGTTATGCTGGAGAAAAGCCAAAGTATCTTAAGATGCCAGTGTAGATTCCGTATGCAAATCCATATTGATTATCACGTAGTTTTGCAGCATCTGAAGAATTGGTTAGATAGCCCATTTCAACCAGAATGGAAGGCATTGTTGTACGTCTAAGTACGTAAAAGGTCTGATTTTCTCTTATTCCGTTGTTGCGGGTTCCAACAGTCTGAACTATTCCATCCATAACATGTTGAGCTAACCAATTGGATTGAGTGCCATATTGAAATATATAGACTTCTGTTCCGTTAATGGCAGGATTAGGGTTAGCATTACAATGAATGCTTATAAAGTAATTTGCTGGCCATTCATTAGCCAGACGTACTCTTTCTGCAACGCTGGTTGCATTATTCGTTCCCAATACAGTTGTTGAAGTAGGCCTAGATAATCGTGCTTCAAATCTGGCATCATTGTTTAATAGATTGCCAAGAAATATACCTACCTGATAATTTATTTCGGATTCAAATAAACCGTTGCCTGTAGCCCCGGCATTATGAGAACCGGTAGGATTGTGACCTTGATCTATAAAGATTTTAATGGCCATGGAGGCACTTCCTTTCTTTTTGGTACCAGGTACAGTACCAGGTACCGACATATTTGGTGCCTGGCACCAATCATTCATTACATCATATTCTGCCAAATATAAGTTGTTACTTTAGAGATGCTCAAAAGGAAATTATCTAGTAAAAATTAAAACAATGTGATATGCTCAAAATAGAGTAATATTTGATTACTATGGACAATGAAATAATAGAGATTTGAGGTCAATTATGTCGCGTTTTGCTAAGAGTATAAAAATGAATAAGGTAATAATGCTGGCGGCTTTTATAAGTATTTCAGCTGGATTTTTAATAATCTTTATTGGAATGACCTTGTATAAGAATAGGCTTTCTGAGTTAGGTGCTGGCGATAATTTGAATTATAATACATACAAATATCATTATGCTCTTATATCCGAGGAGGGTGACGCGCCTTTCTGGGAAGCTATATATGAGGGAGCACTTGATAAGGGTAAGGAACTGGATATATATGTGGAAAGGATTGGTAGTGGGCTACCCAGTGCTTATCCCCTTCAGGATTTGATGAAAATGGCCATTGCTTCTAAAGTTGATGGCATAATCATTGAGCCTAACGGAGAGGAAGAGATAATCCAGCTTATAAATTCTGCGGATGAAGCAGGAATCCCGGTTATTACAGTTCTTAATGATGAACATAATAGTAAACGTAAAAGCTTTGTTGGAGTGAACAGCTATAATCAGGGACAGATATACGGCAAACAGGTTCTTGAGGTCACTAATGAGGGTAAAAAGAAAGTAACGGTTCTTCTGAACGCTGATAATGCCGGTATGAATGTGATTTATTCCAACATCAGCGAGATGGTCTCAGGCAACGGAGTTCAAATAAAGCCTGTTAATGTAAATACCCAAAGTACATTCAGTTCGGAAGAGGATATACGTAATATTATAAAGGATACACAGAATCCCACTGAGGTTCTGGTGTGCCTTACAGCCATTGACACCCGATGCGCTTATCAGGCTGTTGTAGATTATAATAAAGTTGGTGTAATAGATATTATTGGCTACTATGATTCGGATCTGATACTAAGTGCTATACAAAAGAATATAATTCATTCCACGATGACAATTGACGCCAATCAAATGGGTGCATATTGCGTTGAGGCTTTGAATGAGTATATGCAAAACGGACAGGTTAGTGATTATTTCTCCGTAGATATATACGCTATAAATGATGATAACATAATGGACTTTATTAAAGAGAAGCCTGAGGATGAACAACACTAAATACAGGATTGGTGGTCAGTATGAAAAAGAAATTCATTCATGGATCAATCAGAATTCGTTTGGTATTGGTATTCGCGTTAACAACGGGAGTCGTATTTTTTACCAACATGTTTATGTATTATAATATTAATAAATCAATCGGAAGCATTGATGAAGTCTATGTCAGTAACATAGGACTTAACGACTTGATGGATTCGCTTAATAAACTTCATGAGTATGTCTATGAGTATCTGAATACTAAAAGTACGGAGTCTCTTGAAAATTATTATGTAAGTGAGCAAAACTATAAAAATCTTGTGAGTGACCTTAAGGATGATGTGTCAGATAACAATGTTATTCTCATGCAGAAGAATATCAAAAATATGTCGGAAGAATATCTAAATTTGGTTGATATGACGGTGGATGCAAAGCGTGGCAACAATTATGAGAGATATAAGGCTAATTATGAGGAAGCCACCGGAATGTACGAATATATAAGCACTCATATCAACACCTTGAATAATGAGCAATTTAAATATAATTCATATAATTACGAGCTTCTGAGAACATCATTAAATTATCTTGAGATTATTAGTAGTTCGGTGCTCTTATTTATTATGGCATTTAACATTATATTAATTATTATCGTTACCCGAAGTATTACGGGACCTCTAATGAAATTAACTAAGACAGCAAACGATATATCAGCCGGTAATTTTGAGGTTGATCTTGTACAGGTAAACTCATCTGATGAGGTGGGTATAGTTACCAGGGCATTTAATACTATGACGGTCAGCATCCAGCAATACATAAGAAGAATAAAAGAAAGCATGGAACTAGAAAGCAAAATGAAGGAAAAAGAGCTGATGATGACCAATCATTTAAAGGATGCACAGCTCAAATATCTTCAAGCACAAATCAATCCTCACTTTCTATTCAATACACTGAATGCCGGTGCCCAGCTTGCCATGATGGAGGGAGCAGATAAGACATGCCTATTCATCGAAAATATGGCTGATTTCTTCAGATTTAATATGAAAAGCTTTAATCAGGATTCTACCTTGAGAGATGAAATAAAGCTGGTGGATACATATATTTATATATTAAATGTACGTTTTTCAGGAAAAATAAAATTTTTCAAGCAAATTGATGAGAGTGTACTGGATATAAAGGTGCCAAGCATGATTTTACAACCGGTAGTTGAAAACTCTGTAAACTATGGTATACGAGACATTGAATATGAGGGTGAAATCTATCTACAAGTAGATAAGGTACCAAATGCAATACGCATAACGATATATGATAACGGGACAGGAATGGAACAGGCTACAATAGACCGAATATTAAGCTTAAATATTAAGGATGGCAAGATTGAAAGAGAAGTGAACTTAGCCAAGGAATCTAACGGAATTGGACTGGGTAATGTTATTAATCGACTTAAGCTATATTATGAAGCGGATAATATTTTTCATATACATAGTGATGGACATAATAAAGGGACTACTGTTACCATGCTAATACCAAAGGAGGACGCTCATGTATAAAATAATGTTGGCTGATGACGAAGGGATCGTAATAGACTCCTTGAAATTTATAATTGAAAAGAACTTTGGACAAAGCTGTACTATAGAATACGCATACACCGGAAGAAGTGTAATTGAATTGGCAGAGAAATTTAAGCCAGACATTGCGATAATGGATATACATATGCCTGGAATTAATGGAATAGAAGCTATGAAGGAGATTAGAAAAACCAACAAATCCGTTATATTTATTATTATGACGGCATTTGATAAATTTAACTACGCCAAGGAAGCCATCAATCTTGGAGTTTTAGAATATCTGACCAAGCCTGTTAACCAATCAGTAGTTACACAGGTATTGCAAAAGGCTATGGACATAATTGATGCAGACAGAAAGAAGAGAAGTAATGACCTTTTGATTCGTGAAAAGTTAGAAATTGTTATACCTATAATAGAAAGTGATTTTATCTACGCCGCTTTATCCGGGGCTGATTTTGAAAGAGAGAAGGATAACTTCTGCAATCTTTTGGGGATAAAGGAAGATTATGGTATGATACTGGTTGTGGAATTAGGTGATTCGCTAATAGACGGTAATCTGACAAATCCGGTTGGAATTAGTGTAAAAGCTCAGTCCTTATATCCTACCATTAGAGAAAGTTTAAAAGAAGAGCTAGACTGCGTGGTTAGTCCTATTATGGTAAATAAGATTGTTACCTTTATACCCTCTATCAAAGCTCAGCTTGAATATGATGATAGGATAGGAATTATTGAAAAAGCAAGAAAGCTTGTAAGAGATCTGACAAAAAGGCTTGATATTCAATTCAAAATCGGAATTGGATCAGTAACATCCATAAATAAGCTGGAGGATTCCTATAAAGAGGCCTTAAGTGCTATACGAAACAGCAAGGGAAGAGTAGCTCACGTAAAGGATCTTTCCATCGGATGTGAATATGAAGGTGATTATCCTATAGACACCGAGAGTGCTTTATTTGATAAAATTGAGAAAGGTGATATAGAAGGTACAAGGACGGAGGCTAATCTTTTCTTTGATTGGATGGTAAATAACTATCCAAATCATATAATGGATATCAAACTGAAAGTACTAGAGTTTATATTATTTGCTGAGCAAAAGGCATTTCTAAGCGGAGGAATGACATATTATTTCCTATATCGAGAGGATTATTTGCCAGCCCTAATAAAAATCGATAACTATGAGCAGCTTAGAAAATGGTTCATAGATAAGGTTACACAAGCCTGCAGAAATATAACGACTAAAAGAGAGGAACAGACCAGTGGCTTGATATGTAAGGCTAAAGCTTACATTGAAGAAAATTATAATAGGGATATATCCTTGGATGATGTGTCAAGGATTGTTGATATTAGTCCTTATTATTTTTCCAAGCTATTTAAGGAGGAGACAGGAGAGAACTTTATAGAATATCTGACTAATATGCGAATTGAAAAGGCAAAGGAACTTCTTGAACACAGTGACTTGAATATTAAGAATATATGCGTAGACACCGGATATAGTGACCCGAATTATTTCAGTAGGATATTTAAAAAACAAGTAGGAGTTACCCCGACCGAATACAGAGAATTATGCAATTAAGTGTTTTTGGTAATCCTATAATAAATGACATGCATATGGACATGCAGAGAAATAAGCAAGCATAGGAAAAAGCATGTATAGGAATGGAGAGGGTAATAGGATTATGAAAAAGTTGGGTTTATTTTTAATTATTTTGATTTACACTATGACTTTTGCAAGCTGTAGTGAGGATAATGTACCAACCTATCAGGGGGATGAAACAGAGAATAAAATACATATCGGAGTATCCTTCGATTCCTTTGTTATCGAACGCTGGCAAAGAGATAGAGATGTGTTCGTATATACCGCAGAGGAGCTGGGAGCGGAGGTTAATGTACAAAATGCAAACGGCGATGTGGAAAAGCAGATTTCGCAGATTGAATACTTTATTGATAAGAAAATGGACGTAATAGTAATTATAGCAGTGGACTCTAAAGCCTGTGGCGAGGTCGTGGATAAAGCCAAGGCGGCGGGAATAAAGATAGTTGCATATGACAGGTTACTAATCACCTCTGATGCAGATCTTTATATTTCCTTTGATAATGAAAAGGTTGGAACCTTAATGGCTCAGACTATAAAGGACAATGTTCCTGAAGAAGGAAACATTATAACCATATTTGGGCCAACAACAGATTATAATGTTCAGCTTGTTGAACAAGGTTATCGCGAGGTCATGGAGGACGCTAATTTGAATGTGATTTATTCTGTCAATGCGGTCAACTGGCTTGCGGAGGAAGCTTACGATGCCGTAAATGAAGCTTTATTGATAAGTCCACAGATTGATGGAGTATTCTGCGGAAATGATAATCTGGCAACTGAGGCAGTTCGCGCATTATCTGAAAATCGCATGGCTGGAAGCGTAGTAGTTACTGGACAGGATGCGGATTTGGCCGCTTGTCAGAGAATAGTTGAAGGAACTCAAACAATGACCGTCTATAAACCGGTTGATAAATTGGCAAAGGCAGCAGCAGAGTATGCAGTAAAGCTGGCCAAAGGAGAGAATATAGATGTAAAAACTACAATCAATGACGGAATATGGGATGTACCTTATGTAAAGCTAGAGCCCATAGGTGTAAACAAGGATAACATGGACGAGGTAATAATCGAAGGCGGTTTCCAGAACAGAGAGGATGTATATCTAAATATTCCAGACTAGGAACATAAGAGGCTATACTAAATGATGACTAGGGTAGACAGGCATTCTAGGCATTCATATTGGGATAGCCTCTTCATTTTTTTGTTATTTATTTGGAATTTATTGATAATATGCTAGCATTATTTTGTTGTTTTATTAATAATAACATAATATGTCAATCACCTCTCATAAAAATATACGGTAGATAACAAGTTAGTCCTAATTGCACTATGTTATATTTGAATTGCAATAATGATAAGTTATTCAATTTAAGGGAGGTAAAATAATATGAAGAAAAGGTTAATTGGAATTTTACTTTGCATCTTAATGGCTGCATCAGTACTGGCAGCCTGTGGCAAGAAGGATGAAGAAACCGGTAGCAAGGGTGGAGACAAGACAATTGGTGTTTGCATGCCGACAAAGGATCTACAGCGTTGGAACCAGGACGGCGAGAACATGGAAAAGCAGTTGAAAGCAGCTGGATATAAGGTTGATTTACAGTATGCAAGTAATGATGTTCAGACTCAAGTTTCACAGATTGAGAACATGATTGCTAATGATGTAAGTCTCTTGGTTATAGCCTCAATCGAAGGTGATTCACTTGGAACAGTTCTAGCTCAAGCAAAAGAGAAGAAGATACCTGTAATTGCTTATGACCGTTTAATAATGAACACAGATGCTGTTTCTTATTATGCTACATTTGACAACTACATGGTTGGAACAAAGCAAGGTGAGTATATTGAAGAAGCATTAGACCTAAAGAATGCAGCAGGTCCTTTCAATATCGAACTTATTACAGGCGACCCTGGCGATAACAATGCAAAATATTTCTTTGATGGTGCTATGGATGTTCTTAATCCTTATATCGATTCAGGTAAATTAGTAGTTAAGTCCGGTCAGAAAGATTTTGCTACAGTTGCAACCGCTTCTTGGTCAACAGAAAACGCACAGACCAGAATTGAAAATATAATTTCTTCATTCTATGCAGACGGAACACAGCTTCATGCAGTTATGGCATCTAACGATTCAACAGCACTTGGTGTTGCAAATGCTTTAACAGCATCCTATACCGGTGAGTGGCCAATCCTTACAGGACAGGATTGCGACATCGCTAACGTAAAGAATATGAAAGCTGGAAAACAATCCATGTCAATCTTTAAGGATACCCGTGACCTGGCAACTCAGGTTGTTAAGATGGTTGACGCTATCATGAAGGGCGGAGATGCTCCTGTTAACGATACTAAGAGCTATGATAATGGTAAGGGCATTGTTCCTACATATCTATGCGAGCCTGTATTTGCAGATGCTAACAACTATAAAGAGTTATTAATCGATTCAGGATATTACACAGAGGATCAGTTAAAGTAGTCCTAAGATAATACAAATTCTATTATGGGGCTTTTGCATATCTAGCTATAAGCTATACAGATGCATAAGCCCCATATATCCATGAAGGTACATATTATTAAGGTGACAGGCACCACCTATATGTAAACGGTACCTGTCACCAATAAAGGTTAGATTTTGGAGGGGGATATAATTGGCGAAAGTATTACTTGAAATGAAGAATATCACCAAAACTTTCCCTGGCGTTAAGGCACTTGATAACGTTAACTTAAAAGTTGAAGAGGGTGAAATACATACTCTCGTCGGTGAAAATGGTGCTGGTAAATCCACACTAATGAATGTATTGAGTGGTATTTATCCTTATGGTTCCTATGAGGGAGAAATTGCTTATGAAGGCAGAGAATGCCATTTTACTGACATTACGGACAGTGAAGAAAAGGGAATTGTTATTATACATCAGGAATTAGCCTTAATTCCTTACATGACGATCGGTGAAAATATGTTCCTCGGTAATGAAAGAGGTAAAGCATTTGCGATAGATTGGGGTGAAACCTATGATAAGGCAGACAAATATCTGCGCATGGTAGGACTTTACGAATCATCGAGAACCTTAGCAAAAGATATAAGTGTCGGCAAGCAGCAGCTTGTAGAAATAGCAAAGGCTCTTGCAAAAAATGCTAAGTTACTTATTCTTGATGAGCCAACGGCTTCA
The DNA here is from genome assembly GCA_004294845.1 of Anaerolineaceae bacterium. GTDB lineage: Bacteria > Bacillota > Clostridia > Lachnospirales > Lachnospiraceae > Mobilitalea. The sequence continues at coordinate 2,238 of SHOH01000090.1, read as the reverse complement.
CTTAACGAAAAGGAATCAAAAGCGCTTTTAGATTTGTTAATTCAATTTAAAAAAGAAGGATTAACATCAATCCTAATATCACACAAGCTCAATGAGATTTCATACATAGCAGATAAAATTACAATTATTCGAGACGGAGCAACGATCGAGACTCTTGACAAGAAAACGGATGAAATTACTGAGGATCGTATTATAAGAGGGATGGTAGGAAGAAGCATATCAGACCGTTTTCCTAAAAGAGAAAATAAAAAAATCGGTGATGTCTCCTTAGAAGTAGAGAATTGGACCGTCTTCCACCCGGTTTATGATGACCATAAGATAGTCGATGATGTGAGTATGTATGTCAGAAAGGGCGAGGTAGTAGGTATTGCCGGACTTATGGGTGCAGGTCGTACAGAATTAGCCATGAGCTTGTTTGGTAAAAGCTACGGCAGTACAATTTCAGGTAGAGTAAAAATTAATGGAAAAGAAGTAAACTTGAAAAATTCAAATTCTGCAATCAAGCATAAGCTGGCTTATGTCACTGAGGATAGGAAAGATGACGGTTTAATTCTAATGAATTCAATTAAACATAATATAACTCTTGCTAATCTATCGGGAGTCAGCAGCAATGGAATTATTGATGGGGATAAAGAATATAATGTCGCACAGGAACAGAGAGAGAGTCTGAATATTAAATGCCCCACCGTGGAACAGAATGTTGGTAATCTAAGCGGTGGTAACCAACAAAAAACGTTATTGGCAAAATGGATGTTTGCGGATCCGGATATTCTTATTTTGGATGAACCAACCAGAGGTATTGACGTTGGTGCAAAATATGAAATTTACTGTATTATCAACCAGTTAGTTGCAGAGGGCAGATCAGTGATCCTAATTTCTTCAGAGCTTCAAGAAGTCATCGGTATGTGTGACCGTATCTATATTATGGAGAGCGGTAGAATAGTCGGTGAGGTTGAAGGAGCCGAGGCAACACAGGAAAATATTATGGCACATATTTTGAAAACAAGTAATAAAGGAGCGTAAACAATGAATAAAGCAAAAGTAATGTCATTTATCAAAGCGAATACAATGATTATAGCCTTAATTCTCATATCTGCATTCTTTGTATGGCAGACAGGAGGAAGGATGATCCTTCCGCAAAATGTTAGCAATCTAATATCCCAAAATGCATACGTATTCGTATTAGCAACCGGTATGCTGCTTTGTATCTTAACAGGCGGTAATATTGACCTATCTGTAGGATCCGTTGTATGCTTCGTAGGTGCTGTCGGAGCAACCTTAATGGAAAATAAAGATGTAAATTGGGTTATCGCAGTAATATTCATGCTTATTATCGGTATAGCCATCGGGGCCTGGCAGGGCTTCTGGATCGCCTATGTTCGTGTACCACCATTTATTACAACCTTGGCGGGTATGCTGATATTCAGAGGTCTTTCGAACGTAGTATTGCAGGGATTGACAGTATCATTGACAAACACAACATTTATTAGATTGTTTGGCGGTGGAGCTGATTGCTATGTTCCGGATTTCTTTGGGGTAGAGGGATTCAATTTAACAACCATGCTGACCGGTATTATTGCATGTGTTATCTATCTAGTCATACAGATTCAAAGTAGAATTAAAAAAACCAAAAAAGGATATGAAATAGAATCTCTGAATAGGATGTTAATCAGATCTGCGGTTATATGTGCTGTTATCTTGGCATTTTCATATCAGCTGTCAAGACATAAGGGTATTCCTACAGCCTTAGTTATTGTAGCGATTGTAGTCTTAATTTATGGATATATTACATCAAAAACCGTATTGGGTCGACATTTCTACGCAGTAGGCGGTAATGAGAAGGCGGCAAAGTTATCCGGTATTAATACGAACAGAATTTACTTTCTGGCATATACCAATATGGGTTTCCTCGCTGCTCTAGTCGGAATGATGACAATTGCAAGGTTGACCTCAGCACAACCTACATATGGTCAGAACTACGAAATGGATGCTATCGGCTCCTGCTTTATCGGTGGTGCTTCGGCATATGGCGGTACCGGAAAGGTCTCCGGCGTTATAATCGGAGCTCTACTAATGGGTGTTATCAACCTAGGTATGAGTATTATGGGTGTTGACGCCAACTGGCAGAAGGTAGTTAAGGGTATGGTTCTTTTAGGAGCTGTAATATTCGACGTAGTATCAAAGAAGAGAAACAATTAAGTTTAATAATAAAGCTACAAAATACTCTCCTTTTCTCAA
>SHOH01000225.1 GCA_004294845.1 Anaerolineaceae bacterium | reverse complement strand
CATAGTGTAAAATTACTGTAGGGAAAAAAATGAAAAGAGGCCAACCTTCTGATAGAATGAAGATGCAAAGTCAAACACCTAAAAGAAGGAGGTCTCTTTGGATATGATTATACAACTTTTAACGGAAGAAGGCATTAGAAATTTACAAGAATCCATATTAGCATTGGTGATAAAGGGCGATGGTTTTACAGATGTAGTAGCAAAAGTAAAGGAACAGACAGATGCTTTAGGACGTGAAATATGCAAACAAATATTTGAGTCTTTAGATGAGTCTATCTACCAGGATCCCAAAAGGAAAAAAGATTGGTATGTCGAGAGAAAAGCTGAATCTAAGAAAATTATTACTCATTTAGGAGAAATAGAGTATAAACGGAGCTACTATCGTTCGCGCAAGGGCAAAGGATATAGGCACTTACTTGATGAACTTTTAGGTATAGATGTGCATGAAAGAATAGATCAAGGAGTGAGAGCAGACATGACAGAGCATGCAGCAAATGTCTCGTACCAGAAGGCAGGAGAGTTAGCATGTGATGTAAAAATCAGCAGGCAAACAGTTATGAATGGTGTACATAAGCTTAAGGAATTAAAGGTTGAATCATTAGGGGCTGAGCATAAGGGAATAGAAACTCTATATATAGATGCAGATGAGGACCATATATCATTGCAAAGTGGAAAAAAAGCCATGCCCAGGCTAATATATATACACGAAGGCATTAAAAAATCCGGAGGCAGAAATGAACTAATAAATCCCTTCTACTTTGCAAGCCTAAGAAAGAACCCTGACGCATTATGGCAAGAAGTATATGAGCATGTAGAGGATACATACAATACTGACATAATAAAGACCGTTTACATATCAGGAGACGGAGCAGCTTGGATTAAGAAGGGGCTGGAATATTTTCCGAAAGCCAAATTTGTATTGGATCGATATCATATGAACAAATATGTAATTAAGGCAACGGCTAATAATAGGGAATATAGGAGCAGGATATGGGAAGCATTGAACTTAAGTGACCTTAAAGCATTAAAGAAAGTAATGAAAGAGCTTTATGATGAAACAGAGAGCGAAAGAAAACGTAAAGAGATCCGGGAGAGTTTTCTTTACTTTAAGAACAATTGGGATGGAATAGAAACCTATGGAAAAGAAAGGGAAAGTATAGTAGGATGCAGTGCGGAAGGACATAACAGCCATATACTTGCTGATCGCATGAGCAGCAGGCCAAAGGGCTGGAGTATGGAAGGTGCGGAGAAAATGGCAAGGTTAAGGGCATTTAAAGCAAACGGCGGCAATGTATATGATTTTATGAAGGAACAGAAGAAAGAAAAGAAACTCTATGATATTACTACAAAGCTCTTAAAAGAGACAAAAAAGAAGCTCAAACAGAAAAAGACAGCCGAGATAATTGGAAACATTGAAGTCTTCAAAATAGGAAGGATAACGGGACTTTATAAGGCATTGAAAGAGCTCTGCTGAGATATGTTGTTGATATATTAATGAAGGTGAAGTCTAATTCTTATTTTCCTATAGTAAATTGACACGATCCACATGGGCAGATAACATAAAACCCTTACAGATTTTATGATATAATATACATACGTACAGACGATGAAAACATTGTTATAAAGGGATAAAGGTAATACTGATGAATAGCTGTTTGCATAGTTTGAACCAGGAACAAATGAAGGCGGTAAGGCATGGGGAAGGACCATGTATGGTACTTGCAGGGCCGGGTACGGGAAAAACTACTGTTATTACATCAAGAGTAGTCAACCTGACGGAGAGTAAGGCAGTGCGCCCCGAAAACATACTTGTCGTCACCTTTTCAAGAGCAGCAGCCAATGAAATGAAGGAAAGGTACGGCAGACTTTCAATGGCCCGGAAAGGAAGGAATGCAAGCTTTGGTACCTTCCATTCGATTTTCTATAAGCTTTTGAGGCAGTACAAGGGATACAGGCTTGAAGATCTGCTTGATGAGAACAGCAAGTTCAATATAATCAGAAGCTTTGTAAGAAGGTTGGAACCAAGTCTTGCAGAGGATGATGAACACATAAGAAATATTATCGGTGATATGGAGTATGTCATAAGCACCATGTCCGATGCAGAGATTGTTAACAGCCAGCTGAGAAGAATAATGGAGGAATACAATGATTTCAAACGGCAGTCAGGCAAATATGACTATGATGATATATTATCCGACTGTCTGAATATGCTGGCAGAAAACCCCAAAATACTGAAAGAGGTAAGGG
>SHOH01000224.1 GCA_004294845.1 Anaerolineaceae bacterium | reverse complement strand
GGCATATCTTTTTCAGGCACCATTAGGGCTAAGTTACCTTCTGCGTCCTCAGCACAAAGAAGCATTCCCTCTGATAAGAGTCCTGCGAGTGTAGCAGGCTTAAGGTTTACCACTACCATAACCTTCTTTCCTACCATCTCCTCAGGAGTATAGTAGGCTTTAATACCTGATACAATCTGCTTTACCTGAGAACCTATTCTTACCTGAGAGCATAGGAGCTTCTTGGATTTCTTAACCTCTTCACATGCGATAACCTCTCCTATCTGAAACTGAAGCTTAGCAAAATCATCATAGGTAATTTCTGGCTTTGCATCTATATCTATAACATTCGAGTCTTTATCTTTCGTCTCTGATTCGTCAGATGTATTTTGATTCTGCCCGTTATCAGCTTCCTTAGAAGCCTCCACCTTCTCAAGAACCTCTTTTATATCCAGTCTAGCAAATAATATCTCGGGTTTATCCGTTAACTTCGTTCCTGATGGATACAAACCAAAAGTCTTAATTTCCTCAAGAATTCTTTCCTTTGCAGAAAGCTGTGCAAATATCTTATCAGCAGTCTCTGGCATAAAGGATTTTAATAGGCTTGCCCCGATACATATGCTTTCTACCAGATTATATAGAACGGTTTCAAGGCGTGGCTTTTTATCTTCATCCTTAGCTAGTATCCAAGGCATTGTCTCATCGATATATTTATTGCAGCGCTTAAACAGATTGAATATCTCGGTGAGAGCATCAGCAACCCTAAGCTTCTCCATCTTGGCAATAACCTTAGCCGATGTATCAAGCACTAGCTTCTTTAGTTCCTCATCTACCGGTTCTACCACCTTGCCATCGCTGACAACTCCACCAAAATATTTATTTGACATGGATATTGTACGATTAACTAAATTGCCAAGGGTGTTAGCCAATTCGGAATTTATTCTTTCAACTAAAAGCTCCCAGGTAATAACTCCGTCATTATCAAAGGGCATCTCATGAAGAACAAAATATCTTACTGCATCGACACCAAACAGCTTCACCAAATCATCAGCATATAAGACATTGCCTTTTGATTTGCTCATCTTATCTCCGGCACTACCCTGCATAAGCCAGGGATGACCAAATACCTGCTTTGGAAGAGGAATATCAAGCGCCATAAGCATAATCGGCCAATAAATAGTATGAAACCTTAATATGTCCTTACCGATTAGATGAAGATCCGCAGGCCAGTATTTTTTAAACTCTTCACTACTATTACCGTCTGCATCATAACCAATACCAGTAATGTAATTACTTAAAGCATCCAACCAGACATAAACCACATGCTTATCATCAAAGTCTACGGGTATGCCCCATTTAAATGATGTCCTTGATACACAAAGATCCTGAAGTCCCGGTATAAGGAAGTTATTCATCATCTCATTCTTCCTAGATTCCGGTTGTATGAAATCCGGGTGTTCCTTTATATGAGAAATCAAACGATCTGCATATTTACTAAGTTTAAAAAAGTATGCATCCTCCTTGGCATGCTGTACCTCTCTGCCGCAATCAGGGCATTTACCATCCTTTAGCTGGGATGATGTAAAGAAGGATTCACAAGGTGTACAATACATTCCTTCATAAAAGCCCTTATAGATATCTCCCTGCTCATATAACTTTTTAAAGATTTTCTGTATTTGCTTTTCATGTTCAGGGTCAGTAGTTCGAACAAATCTATCATAGGATGAATTCATCAAGTCCCAGATATCCTTTATTTGATCGGCAATTTTATCTACGTACTCCTTCGGGCTTACACCGGCATCTTTAGCCGCCAATTCAATTTTTTGTCCATGCTCATCGGTTCCTGTCTGGAAATATACATCATAGCCTTCCCATCTCTTGAACCTAGCAATACTATCCGCCAATATAACCTCATAGGTATTGCCGATATGGGGCTTACCTGATGTATAAACTATGGCTGTTGTAATGTAGTATGGCTTTTTATTCATGTTTATCTTCCTTTCCGCCTTAATTCTAATCATAATCTCAGTCTTCTTGTTTTTCTTATACGACCACATAACTAACAGATTGTATTTAATCTTATAGGACTCTTCTCCCTATACGATAAAAAACTCCCGTCTTTAATAATTTAAAGACGAGAGAACATCCCGTGGTACCACTTTAATTTACCCATGTCTTGCAATCATAGGCCTTAGTCGCTGCAAATACAGCCTAGCATGATAACGGATGCCGCCGTCACAGCCTTAGAATTTCTTCCTCGGTGTGCTGCTCCAAGACCATCTTCACCAGCTTCTGCGTATGCTTATGC
>SHOH01000223.1 GCA_004294845.1 Anaerolineaceae bacterium | reverse complement strand
CCTATGGAGGGATTTATTTCTGATAATACATATTTCATTCGTTCTGATCCTTATACTACAATATTAACATTAGGAAATGCGTTGAATCCTCTAACTGTTACTGCTTATAATGATGCAGATGATAGCTTATATCAAAATTCTAGCCGAGGTTATACAAGAATAAACAGAATAAAGCCCGAGGTGGCTGCGCCCGGTGTAAACGTTATTGGCCCTACCCTGGATGGTGGCTTTGCACCATTTACAGGAACCAGCGTATCAGCCGCACATACAGCCGGAATAGCTGCTCTAATTTTTGAATGGGGTATAATAAGGGGTAACCTACCTGGTATGAGTACTATAGAAATAAAAAATCTTATTATTAGAGGAGCAAGAAGGGATATAAATATAGTATACCCAAATCGTGACTGGGGTTATGGAATACTCGACATATTTAATGTATTTAATGCCCTTCGGGGTGGTATTGGTTTGTAAGGTTTAGTAAGGGTATATTATTATAAAAGATATGTTGAAAGGAGTATCCTATGACTGGAGAGGATAGAGAAAAGATTATCGGCGATGAGTATTTTGACTTAATTATTGAGTACAGGTCTAATCCTCAGATTATAGAGATGTTTAGTAATGCTACTGTCCATATAATGAATGAATATTATGCAATCCTTCATGTACCTATAATCCAATTTTTAGAGATGGCTACCAATATACGATATGCAGAAATTCCGCTTTTATTTGGTTTGACTGATGAGATAAGTCTTAGTGCTTCACGGGTGCTTAATCTTAGAAGTACCGCTGCTTTTAATTTAAGAGGGGAAGGGGTAATTATAGCTATCATTGATACAGGAATTGATTATACTAATCCTGTTTTTCGAAGGCCCGACGGAAGCACAAAAATAATATCCATCTGGGATCAGGCGATTCAAACAGGTCCGTCTCCTGAAGATGCAAATTTCGGTACTATTTATACTAGGGAGCAAATAAATCAAGCACTTATAGCAGATGATCCTCTTACTATTGTACCTAGTGTGGATGATAGCGGCCATGGAACTATGCTTGCCGGAATAGCCGCCGGAAATGACGTGGAGGCAGAGGACTTTTATGGAGTAGCTCCCAGTGCCGATTTGGTAATAGTCAAGCTAAGACAAGCCAAACAGGGGATTAGGAGATTTTTTATGGTGCCTGACACCAGTATTTGCTTTCAAGAGAATCATATTATGTGGGCGCTACAATATTGTAATGAAGTGGCGAGACAGCTTAACAGACCATTAGTTATCTGTCTTGGGATAGGAAGCTCACAGGGAGGTCATACAGGGCGATCCCCTATTAGTGTAACTACAGATATTATTGCTGATCTTCCTAATAGGGGGGTTGTAGTACCTGCAGGAAACGAAGGTAATCTTGGCAGACATTATTATGGAGCAATAGATCCTGATATAGGAAGTAATACCGTTGAGCTTAATGTAGGAGAAGGTGATAACATATTCACCATAGAGTTATGGGGGAATCCTCCGGGTATATATTCAATAGATATATTATCGCCAGCAGGCGAGTATATCCCGAGAATTCCTCCCGGATTAAAAGTGAGTAGGGTTATTTCCTTTATATTTGAAAATACTGTAATTTTTATTAATTATCAGATAATCGAATCTCAGACAGGCGATCAGCTTATTCTTATACGATTTGAAAATGCATCACCAGGTATATGGAGGTTTAATGTATATGGACACGGAGATTTGGCCAGCGGCTTTCATATGTGGTTACCCATGGGTGATTTTATATCAAGAGATACATATTTTATTCAGCCTAATATCTATACAACGGTCCTATCACCGGGAAGCGCTTCGCTTCCCATAACTGTTACTACATACAACCCGGTTAACAACAACTTATATGTGAATTCGAGCAGAGGCTATACCCGTGATGATATTATAAAACCTGAAATAGCAGCGCCCGGTGTAAACTATCTGGCTCCCACATTAAATCATACCTTTGAGCCGGTTACAGGCACATCAGTATCCACAGCTCATACCGCCGGAGTTGTAGCCTTAATTCTGGAATGGGGGACGGTGAGAGGGAATGACCCCGGTATGGATACCGGTGTTATTAAGAATCATTTGATTCGAGGTGCTAGAAGAAGACCAAATATAGTATATCCTAATAGAGATTGGGGATATGGGATTTTGGATATTTTAAAAGTATTTGAAAATATGAGAGCCGATATTGGAGTGTGAATCTAATTTTAAATAAATTATATTATCAAATGTATAAACTTTCCCATTTTACAAACAATATAAATAGATGAAATCTTTGTAG
>SHOH01000089.1 GCA_004294845.1 Anaerolineaceae bacterium | reverse complement strand
TAGAAAATTTCCCGTAAGTATCTTGGCAAGGGGTCTATGTAATGCAAAGAACAGATATAAAATTCTAATAGGTACTTATGGGCAAGGCTGTATTACGATGGTTCTTGCCCATGCTTGTATAGAGCATATCGAAGATCTTCCAAACTCCAGTATAGGAGTTTTTCCTACTACCAGTTCCAATCAAAGCCTTTAACTTGCTAACAATTAGCCAATATTCATACTAAAGTATGAGGGTTTTATCTGAATTTTAACCCTTTTAGGTGATGGCTTTTTATTGTATAACTATATAATAAATATAGTATAAGGAATTATGGATAATATGTTTAAGCAAATATTTCAACGAGGAGTGAGAATATGGGAAAATTTATAATGGGCTATATCCGTCAATCACTTAATGCACTGAAGAATCCTAAACAAATGATTCCTACTGTTGTACTGGGTGTTTTCTGGCTAGTGCTTGCACTGTTAGGTTCATATGGAATTAATCCTCTTCCAGTGCGTATTCTAAGCTTTCTTACCTTTGCACAGGGAGGAATGTTTGGCGATATACTAGGAGCTGTAGGGGGAATTCTTGGCAAGCTTGTGGTTGTAGCCTTTTTAAACGCTGCAATTATACCTTTATTTCAGAAAAAAGCACCCTTTTCCGGAGTTACAGTTGGAATCAAGGGCTTTTTTGAAGCCTTTGCAGTCAAGAGTATTAGTGCAGTTGCGCCGTTACTTGGCGGAATAGGTTTTTCTTTATTGATGTACGCTTTTATGAACAGTACTCAGTCGCTGCAAAACAGTGTTGTGGGAATAATCGGCTTAGTAATGCTACTGCAGAACATTGGCAGACGAGGCGGGTTTTTGTGGGGACTTATTTTTTCGGCGGTCAGCAGTATTTCCAAGGGGAGAACGCCATCTTACATAGGTGTTACCAGAGGTCTTAGTGGTATGACGCTGGGATTTGCTCTTGGGGTGACACTTTCGGTTATTAAACTTTCCTGGTGTGCCTGGCTAGGAGCAGGTTTCCTGCTTTCTGCTTTAATATTCACTATTATAGCTAAAAGCAAAAAGGAGGTGCTTGTAGCATGAATAAGACGATGAAGAAATTTGTATCTTTTATTATTGTTACTCTTTGTCTAAGTCTTGTATCACCCTTAGCTGCAATGGCTAGCCCGTTACCAGATATAAGCGACTATAAGAATCTTCCCGAAGGGTATCAGGCTATGGCTACAAAGGATGAGGATAACTCTGTAAAAGGGAGCTATTCCTACCTTTTGGCAATAAATGAGAGACTGCGTAATTTAGAAGAGGAAGAATTTGAATATACCCGTAATATATTCTATGATTTTACCAACCTTCCTGAAGATACATATTTCTACTCATCACAAAAGCAGGATTTCAACAATGGATATATTGATCATAGTCCCGGGGCAGCAATGTTCTTTTACTTCACTGACAAGGTTACAGGTGTTGAGGAGTTTCTTGAACAATATGAATTGATTATAGATGAAGAATACAGAAACAAAGAAGCAAGAAGTAAACCAGATTCAATTGAAATAGATACAATTGGTAAATATCAGGCTGTTCATGCTACCATAAACTACGAAGATGTAGAAGGCTATTATCAAAATGATCATTATTTTATTCCACTGCCTACACCAATAGCCCACTACGGGACTGCTTATTTAAAGCTCATAATTTCTAACAATGTACAGGTTTATGGAGATATAAAGGTAGATGAGATACCCATAATATATGATCAATGGCTGGCAGAGTGTCTAGAACTTACTGAAGGCTGGAAAAATGAGCTAATGAAGTTTAATTATTCAGTTAGAGCAGATGATTATACTGAGGGCCCTATTAGTGATATGTGGCCACAGTCTGACGATGATCCTACTCTCGTTGATGAACCTCCAACCGAGGATGTTCCGGAGCAAGATAGTGAATCGCAACCGGTTGAAGATGAGAATCCGATTGAAGAGCCTGGAACAAATGAAGATAGTGCTCCCAATCCTGAGCCAAAGGCTGAAGATGATCCTGTTCAACCAGTTGAAAAGGACAATCCTGTTGATAAGGACGATACTACTAATAACACTGATGAAGGAAGTAAATCAGACGATTATGCCGATCCTCTTGAAGCGGCTATTATCACTATTATTTCCATTTTGATATCTATTCTCTTTGGTGGAACCGGTGGATATGTTCCTGACGCCTCTTCTGGAGCTAATGGAACACCTGTGTCTTCACCTTCGGATAGAGATTTGAGTAAGTGGTTGAATTTTGATGATGAAGGTGATATTGAAGCAACTGACCCGATAAATGGAGAGAAACGTACATTTATTCATAATGGCGATGGCACCTATACCGACCCGCTAAGCGGTGCTACCTATACCCCCGAGGAGCTTTCACAACAAATGAAGCACCGAGAGGATAATGCAAATACTATTCGTCAGGACGAAAAGCAATTTAAGAAAAATGTTGACGAGGATTCTAAGCGTAATAAAGAGCTCAGCGAAGAAGGTAAACGACTCGCGGAGGATTTGAGGAGAGAAAGGGACGAGCGTGCTCATAGAGAAAAGGTTGAGCGTGTAGCCACAAATCTTGGTATGAGTGGTGCTAGTGAAGATGATGTAAAGAAGGAACTTAAGCGCCGAATGGAAAGAGACGAAGAATTCCGTCAGAAGATGCACGATTATGCCGAGCGCCGCGATATGGCAGTGGATGCTCTGGAGACTACTGTTGAAATAGCCGATTATGTCATGTCAGCAGGTGAGTCACTTGGAGGTGCTGCAGGTAAGGCTGTTTCTGCTACATATAAGGGAGTGAAGAATACCATATCTACTGTGGAGGAAAAGGGCCTTAGCCTAGGCACGGTTGCTGAGGGCTTAATTAAGGGCGGTACCGAGGCTGCAACTACCATGATGGATTCCGGGATTGGCAAGGCTGGCGTTACCATCGGTGGAACAATAGCAGGAGAAGTTGCAGCTGCAGCAAACGACGGTACGGACCTTGGCGATGCTATTAAGGATGGAATCATTAAGGGAACCGGTAATGCTGCCATAGGCGCTGTAGGAGATGCTATTGGTGATGCTGTAGAGGGTGATGGCTTACTTAATAAAGCTGCAGAAACTGCTGAGAAGCTTGCAGAAACCGCATATGGCAAGGAAATTGTAGATCCTGCGATTGACGAATTGACTAATAAGGATGAGTAAACGATAAAAGTTATTCGATAGAGTTACGGACCATCTATAAGAAATTTAAAGAATAATGAATCTATAGGAGGCTCTAAAAGCCTGTAAATGCATTATCCATGCAGTTTACAGAGTTTTAAGAGCCTCTTTAATTTTGTTTTTTACAAGAACTTTAAATACACAGGAGGAGCAGGATAGTTATGAAGTTAAATACTTAATAAGAGAAGCAACATTTTTACTAACTTTTTTATTTTTAGCAACAGCAAGCACAACTGTACTAGTGATTTCCTCTTTTAATGGAATTAGCGAAATATCTTTGTAATTAAACATATCTAAATCTTTTCTCATTAATAGACTTATACCTTCATTAGCTGCAACAGCGCTTAAGATAGATTCGATACGTGCTGTACGAGTTACATTTGGCATAAAATTATATTTTTTACAAACATCAATACACATAGTATGTATACTTATATGCTTATTCATAAGGATAAAAGCTTCATTTGATAATTCGCTTATACTAGCTGATTCTCTATGTGCAAGAGGATGATTTAATGATGTAATAAGTATCATTTCATCTGTATCAAGTGTGTAATAATCGCAAATATCCGCATCTAAACATTCCTTTCGGGTAATAGCTATATCACAGGTTCCATTTGCTAATTCCTGGTTTATACGAGTGTCTTCCATCTCATCAATGATTAAATTAATATCATAATTTTGAGAAGCAAAAGAGCGCAAAGGTCTCATAAGATTATAAGCCGGTAGTATTGGAAGGGTTGCAAGGTGTATTGAACCCTTAAGCTTTGAAACAGTTTGAGCAAGATTGGATATTGTTTGATTGTATGTATCTAAAATTTTCAAAGCACCTTCATAAAAAACTTTACCCTCCTTGGTTATAGAGGCGGATCTCTTTGTACGATCAAATAGTTGTATATTTAATTCATCTTCTAATCGTTGCAGGCTTTTTGATAAAGAGGATTGGGAAATATGAAGAGAATCTGCAGCTTCCATAAAAGTATCATATTCAACAGCTGTAACGAAGTAAGATATTTGATTAATTGTCATAATAAAACCCTTTCGTTTCTTATATTCCATTATGGAATATATTATAACATAAAACTGAATTGATTGTAAATGTTTATATTGTTATGATATGTATGTTATTAAAAACATACAAAATAAACAAATTTATGGTCTAGGAGGATTATTATGAAGAAAAGGTTTTTAGCACTTGTGCTAACAAGTATTATGGTTCTCACCTCATTGGTAGCTTGTGGAAAGAAAGAAACAAGAACTTCAAAAACAGATTCGACCAAATTAGAGGGACAAATAACAGAAAAAGATAAGGGCAAAACAGAAGTAGATGAAGCTGCAGGAGAGATTGTAGATATCAAGGGGATGACAGTTGGATATTGTATGCCTGACACTTCTGAAAGTTTTTTGGCAAATCTTTCGAATTCTGTAAAAGAGAAATTCGAAGCGGATGGTGTAACAGTTGAAATTGCTAATGCAGCTGGTGATTCGATCACTCAGATTAGCCAGGTTGAAAATTTCGCTACAGCAGGAACAGAATTGATTATTCTTATGTCTGTGGATCCTACAGGTGTAAAGGACGTTGTATTAAGAGCACAAGAAGCTGGAAGTAAAGTTCTAGTGGCTGGCAGTGACACTGGAGCTTATGATGCATTAATGTTTATTGAGCAGTATGAAGATGGTGTGCTAATTGCAGAATTGGGTGCTGAATGGATAGAAGCAAATTATCCAAATGCAGAACCAGGAAGTATAGAAATTGCACTTTTAGAAGATAGAAGTACGCCTGAAGCAAGTCAGAGATGTGATGGTATGAATACAATTACTGAATTAACCGATAAAGTTACAATTGTTGAAACAGTTGGAAGTGTAAAAAATAATGATACGGCACAAGCTGCTATGGGAAATATTATGCAGACAAGCCCAGATATAAAGATGGTATTATGTTACAATTCTAGTGCAGCAATGGGTGTAAATGAATTTGCAATGAGAGATGGCTCTCCAATTGAAGACCCATCTAAGTTTGCTGTATTTTGTTCTGACCTAGATCCTGCGGCAATTCAAATGATTATCGATTCAAAGGAGAATAAAGCGGTTCTCAGGGGGCTGGTAAAGTTTGGAAGCGATGATTTAGCTAGAGATACATATGAATTGGCAAAGAAGATGCTAAGTGGTGCTAAATACGAGAAATTAAATCCAGATCCTTTAACAAAAATTACCATAGAAAATGCAGCGGATTTTCAGTAAAAACAAATACAGGAAAATGGGTAAAACCATTTTCCTGTAATAGAAATGAGGTAAAAATGGAATCGATTTTATCATTGAAAGAGATAAGTAAATATTATCCTGGTGTTATAGCTTTAAATGAATTTTCCATTGATTTTAAACCAGGAGAAGTACATGCTCTGTTAGGGGAAAATGGTGCAGGAAAGTCTACATTAATTAAGGTAATCTCTGGTGCTATAGAACCAGATGCAGGAGAAATCGTAATTGAAGGTAAGAGTTATAATAAGATGACACCCAAGCTTTCAAGAGGGGTTGGAGTAGAAGTTATTTATCAAGAGTTTAATCTTATAGAATCCTTATCGGCTGCTGAAAATATATGTTTAGGTGAAAAATATGGACATTTCGTGAATCATAAGGCTATGGAAGAAAAAGCAAAAGAAATATTTGATTTGTTTAAAGTAGATATTAATCCTAAGGATACTGTAGAAACATTATCCAGTGCTCATAGACAAATTGTAGAAATATCAAAAGCTATTTCTAAAGAATGTAAAATTCTAATTATGGATGAGCCTAGTGCACCTCTCACTGTAAATGAAGTAGACAGTATGTTTGAAGTTATAAAAACTTTAAAGAAAAAGGGAATTACGATTATCTATATTTCTCATCGATTGGATGAAATATTTACGATTTCAGACAGAGTAACTGTTATGCGAGATGGTGGATATGTTGCAACTTTAGAGACAGATGACACTAACAGGGAAGAATTAATCAGCCTAATGGTAGGTAGGAAATTAAAAGAGAACTATCCAAAGACTAGAAATGTGCAAAAAACAGAGGTTCTTCGTGTTGAGCAAATATATGGAAATGGTGATAAAAATATTTCCTTTACACTGAAGAAAGGAGAAATCTTAGGGTTTGCAGGATTAGTAGGTGCTGGTAGAACAGAACTAGCAAGATTGATATATGGAGCAGA
The DNA here is from genome assembly GCA_004294845.1 of Anaerolineaceae bacterium. Taxonomy (GTDB): domain Bacteria; phylum Bacillota; class Clostridia; order Lachnospirales; family Lachnospiraceae; genus Mobilitalea. The sequence continues at coordinate 6,045 of SHOH01000089.1, read as the reverse complement.
TAAAAAAGAATCTGGTAAGGTTTACATCGAAGAAAAAGAAGTGGAGATCAAAAGTACTACAGATGCTATCAACAATGGAATTGGTTTAATACCAGAAGATAGAAAGAATCAGGGCTGCTTTTTAGAACAAAATATTGAATGGAACATAGCATTTAATAATATTAAATACTTAAGTAAGGCTACCGTGGTAAATGATAACAAAGTAAAACTAATAGCGAATGAGTATAGGGATGTACTTCAAATAAAGACACCCAGTATTCTCCAATTAGTTAAAAACCTAAGCGGTGGTAACCAGCAAAAAGTTGTTATTGCAAAAACATTAGCCACAAATTCAAAAATAATGATTTTTGATGAACCCACTAGAGGTATAGATGTAGGGGCAAAACAAGAAATATATGAATTAATGAATGAACTAGCGGGAAAAGGAATTGGTATTATAATGATTTCTTCAGACATGGAAGAATTATTAGGAATGTCAGATAGAATTATTGTTCTTGCGGAAGGCAAGATCACAGGAGAGCTAAAAAGAGAAGAATTTGACCAGGCAGTAATCTTAAAAATGGCATCAAATTGTTAGAATGGAGAAATGTATGAAAGATAAAATAATTAAGTTGCTAAAAAAATACACAATAGTATTAGTGTTAATTGGCTTGATATGTCTTTTCGGATTAATTAAACCTGTATTTTTTTCATGGAAGAATTTTACTAATATTCTTATACAGCAATCTTATGTAATCATAGCAGCCATTGGTTTGTCCTTTGTTATGATTAGTGGTGGTATGGATTTGTCAATAGGTTATCAAATGTCCTTAGTAGGTGTTATCACAACAATAAGTATGATGTGGTATAACATCCCAATCTTCTTATGTATATTTATTGGATTGGTAACGGGTATTATATTAGGGTTAATAAATGGTCTTGCTGCAGTAAAGCTAAAAGTACATCCATTAATTATCACTTTAGGTACAATGACAATTTTTCAAGGTGCATCTTACATAATTTCTAATTCTAATCCGATTTATGGACTACCAGATTCCTTTAAATTTATTGGGCAAGGTTTTGTTGGTCCCATACCATTTTGTGTTATCTTAGCTGCTATTGTAGCATTGGTTGCAAGTTTTATTTTAAATAAAACCTACTTCGGAAGATATATATATGCAATAGGTGGTAACGAAGAAGCGGCTCATTTGGCTGGTGTAAATACGAAAAGAGTTAAATTATATGTGTTTATGATTTGCGGTGGTTTTGTCGCTTTATCAGCAATCATACTTGTTGCAAGAGCTGGATCTGCAACCTCTGCAACAGGTCCCGGTACAGAATTCACCTGCATGACTGCTGCTGTTCTTGGAGGTATCAGTTTCAAAGGAGGTAGTGGTAAAATATGGGGTGTTATTACTGGTGTTTTAATCCTGGGAGTATTATCAACTGGAATGCAGATTATTGGCTTGGGAACTTATCCACAATATATAGCTAAAGGAATCGTATTATTAGCAGCAGTAGGATTTGATAATTATCAAAAAACAGCAAGAGTTTCTAAAGAAGATAAAAAACAACTAGAGAATTCATGAGAATATAAAATAATTATTACAGCAGAGTATCGTACATTTTAATTAGGAGCAGATAGAATGGATTTGAAAGTAGAATTTACGTATAAAAAATACGAAAATGGAATTATTGCAATAACGGCTCCGATGAAAGAGCAAATATATCTCGTTAAAGGTAAAGAAAAGGCATTATTAATTGACAATGGTATGGGCATAGGTTCATTACGGAAATATGTAAATAACTTATGTGATTTACCTTTAATGATGATAAATACTCATGGGCACCCTGATCATGCGGGAGGAAACATTGAATTTGAACATGCATATATGCATCCGTCAGATTTTGAACTCTATCAACAAATGTGTACTAAAGAATTTCGCACAGGAGATATAAGAGCGGTTTTTCAGGACTCAGGTGCATTATATGAAAGCAACCTCTTAGATTATGTGTACAATTTGTTACCAATTGAAGAAGGAGATACGATAAATTTAGGGGACCGATGTATAGATATATATTCGGTTCCAGGACATACTTATGGTTCTCTTGTCCTTTATGATAACAAAAGTAAGACTATATTTACAGGGGATACGATTGGCATTGGAGATACATGGTTATATTTAGAATATTGTGCTTCACTTAAGATCTATTGTAATTCTTTGGAAAGACTAAAAGATATAAATTTAGATATTTCCATGATATTATCGGGACATATGCCAAACGAATCAAGATCTGATTTATTGAATAGAAAGATTGACTGTGTGAAAAAGATTATATCTGGTAAAGAAATAGGGAAGCCTGTAAAAACATTCGCAGGTGAGGGCTTGAGATATGAATATGAAGGAACCAGTATTATATATAATCCAGAAAATATCTTCTAGAAAAAGTTAGGTTAATTACATAAATATTATTGGATGGCTGGGTGAATTATGGATAAAAAAAGAATTATTATAGGCATTTCTGGTGCAAGTGGTGCACCAATTGCAGTGGAGCTTTTAAAAATATTTAAAACTATATCAGAAGTGGAAAGCCATTTAATTTATACAAATGGAAGTAAAAAAACAATATTACAAGAAACGGGCTATTCACTAGAGGATATTGAGGAACTAGCTGATGTAATATATGATAATAATAATATAGGAGCTAGTTTAGCAAGCGGGTCTTTTAAAACAGAAGGAATGATTATTGTTCCCTGTAGTATGAAAACAGTGGCAGGCATAGCAACAGGTTATAGTGATAATCTATTGCTGCGAGCTGCTGATGTGGTTATCAAAGAAAAGAGAAAACTTGTACTCGTAACAAGAGAATGTCCATTAAGCCAGATCCATTTAAGAAATATGTTGGAATTAGCTAATATGGGTGCTTATATACTTCCACCTGTATTAAGTTATTATAATCACCCTGTAACTATTCAAGATGCCACGAATCATATTGTTGGTAAGATTATGGACTCCTTTGGAATGGAATATGATAAATTTCAAAGATGGAATGGATAAACTACATACTATTTTGACTAGATTATTAGGGAATACGATATAAGGAAGAAAAATATGGAAGATAAAAGCAATATATTTGATTTACGTATGGCAATAGAACTATTAAAAGAAGAGGGAGAAATAGTCGAAACAGACGTTGAAGTTGAACCTCATGCAGAATTAGCAGGTGTATATAGATACATAGGTGCTGGCGGTACCGTAATGAGACCTACAAAAACTGGTCCGGCAATGATTTTTAATAATATTAAAGGACATCCAGGTGCAAAAGTGATTATCGGTGTTCTTGCAAGTAGGATAAGGGTTGGAAAACTTCTTGGTGTAAAGCCAGAAGCCTTAGGATTTTTCTTAAGAGAAAGTGCCAACAATCCTATTCCACCTGTAATAATAGATGGGAAAGGAGCAAAATGCCAAGAAATAGTACATTTGGCTACCGACCCTGACTTTGATATACGAAGACTAGTGCCGGCGCCTACGAATACAGCTGTAGATGCTGGACCATATATTACACTAGGAATGTGCTATGCAACACATCCAGACACAGGAAAAAGTGATGTTACGATTCATCGATTATGTATTCAAGGAAAAGATGAACTGTCTATTTTCTTTACACCGGGTGCCAGACACATTGGCGCTATGGCAGAACGAGCAAGTGAGCTTGGGATTCCTCTTCCAATATCTATTAGTATAGGAGTAGATCCTGCTATAGAGATTGCGTCTTGCTTCGAACCTCCTACTACACCGTTGGGCTTTGATGAACTTACAATTGCTGGTGCAATGCGTGATAAACCAGTACAATTAGTATCGTGTGTAACAATAAAAGAAAAAGCAATTGCAAATGCAGAATACGTAATAGAAGGAGTGGTACTACCCGGAGTAACTGTGAAAGAAGATAAGAATACAGGTACAGGGTATGCTATGCCAGAATTTCCGGGTTATACAGGTCCAGCCTATGACCATTGTTCCGTAATTAAAGTAAAGGCAGTAACCCATCGAAAGAATCCAATCATGCAGACTTGTATTGGACCAAGTGAAGAACATGTGAGTTTAGTAGGTATCCCAACAGAAGCAAGTATTATAGATATGGTTGAAAAAGCAATGCCTGGAAGATTACAAAACGTATATGCTCCCTCATGTGGTGGTGGTAAATATATGGTGGTAATGCAATTTAAAAAAAGTGTTGCAAGTGATGAAGGAAGACAACGTCAGGCTGCTCTACTGGCCTTTTCATCTTTTTCAGAATTAAAACACATAATACTTGTAGATGAAGATGTAGATCCTTATGATATGAGTGATGTACTGTGGGCATTAAACACCAGATATCAAGGAAATTTAGATACAATATTTATCCCAGGTGTTAGATGCCATCCCCTTGATCCGACACAGAATCCAGAATATAGTGCTACTATTACAGATATAGGGATTAGTTGTAAGACAATATATGACTGTACAGTTCCATTTCATTTGAAGGAATCGTTTAAACGAGCACAGTTTATGGAAGTCGATGTTAATAAATATGAAATATATTAGGTTAGTATAAATTCGAAAATAAGGGGTGGATAATTAGGATGAAAGAGTATCAGCAGGAATTAATTCGAAAGCTGGATAATGGCACGGGTTATTTAGATATAGATGGTCTAAGAATTGAAATAAAGAAAGTTCCAGATGGATCTGGCAGTGGGAAATTAGATCCCCGCGTACTTATGGAGCAGGAGAGTTTTTTTAAAAAGGGTGTAGAGCGGGGCAATGAGCCATCGATTGAAGAATTACGTGATAATATGGGTGGATTCAACTATAATTTAAATACTGTAGAAATTTACACAAAATATTTGGAAGTAGAAACAAATTCTAGCAAGGTTCCAGTTTGGGCATATTTTCCGAGAAGTTCCCAAAGAGACAGAAATAGAAAGGCATTATTATATGTTCATGGTGGTGCATTTTTTGGTGGTACAGTATTTGCTGTAGAAAATAATTGCAGATTAATAGCAGAGAGAGCTGACTGTATCGTATTTAATATTGATTATTCTCTTGCACCAGAGAATCCTTATCCAATTCCGTGCAACCAAGTATATGAGGCCTTGAAATATATATATACCCACAGTGAAGAATTAGGGGTAGATAAAAGAAAGATAGCTATGTCTGGGGATAGTGCAGGTGGGAATTTGACAGCTGTATGTGCTCAAATGGATAGGGACAAGAAGACAAATTATCTTAAATTGGAGATATTGTTATATCCAAAACTTACTTTTACGAATCATGAATTACCAGGATATTGGAGAAATATCGATGCTTTTTATTTAGTAGAAGAACAGAAAAAATATTTAGAGAGAATAATCCATATCGGCTCTGACGAATCTAATGAGGGAGATGCCAGAGTTTATGTGCAAGGAAGAGAAGATATAAAACATCCTTATATAAGTCCAACCTTCGGAGTGAAACAAGAGCTTTGCAAAACAGTCATTATATTGGCTGAATATGATGGATTACGTTTAGAAGGTGAGTTTTATGGAAAACAGCTAAAAGAGGCTAAGGTACCCGTAAGAATTATAAGATATGAAGGTATGACACACGGCTTTTTTGATAAATTAGGAATTTTTCCACAGGCTGAGTCTGTTGTAAACGAAATTGCATGTGAGCTTAAGAGATTGTAGAACTTATGTAAACGGGGGATTAAATGGATTTTGTAAAAAAAATAGTTGTTAAAGAAAAGGGAATTCTGGTTGAAGCAAATATTATGCTAATAGGCGATGATTTTTTAGTTATAGTAACTGGCGGTGACAAACCACATATTGGAGCTATAAGTTATGGTAATGTTAATGAGGAAAATAATATTGCATTAGGAGAACATAAAGAACTTTTTATTACAGAGAAAATGTTTAAAAAACTAAAAAATATATGTAATAACAATCTTCTTATTACTGGAGGAATTCATATTGATAATATTACTAAAGAGCAGATTGGACATGTATTGGAGAATTGTGAGCTTTTGATAGAAAAAATATCAGAGGTA
>SHOH01000222.1 GCA_004294845.1 Anaerolineaceae bacterium | reverse complement strand
ATGGCCTACTTGATTATAGCCTTAATGTGTCTTGTTCTGTCTGTACCGGCTTTATTTCTCTTAAAGAGTCCTGCAGAGGTTGGATGTGAACCTTATGGAAGCGAAGAGAACAGCGTGGCTAAGGTGACTTCCATGAAGACTGACTCCGAATGGGGTCTAACACGAAAACAGGCTCTGCGCTCCCCCGTATTCTACATAATGTGGCTAACCTGTATGCTCTACAGCGTAGGTTGCGGCGTTCAGCAATATATAGCTAATTTTGCTACTATGGAGCTTGGACAAAGCATAACATATGGTGCAAAGGCTGCCATGTTTATGAGCCTTGGATGTGTGGGTTCTAGTATAATTCTGGGATATATCAATGATAAGTTTGGTGTCAAGGCAGGGCTAGGATGGGGGGCTTTGTTCATATTAGTTGGTTATGGCGGTATGATTTACAGCATAAACTCTCCTAATTTCCTTATCATATCCTCCCTCTTGGTTGGTCTTGGAGGAAGTATGTATACGGTTCAGTGTCCGCTTCTTGCAAGAACAGCACTTGGTAATAAGGACTATTCTTCAATATGGTCGCTTATGATGATGGGCAACAGCATGATTGGGGCATTTACCTTCTCTTCTATAGGTTTATTCTATGATTTGGGAGGAAGCTATAAGGGTGCCTTTATCATGGCGATTGTCTTGTACTTTGCAGCTCTTATAATCGGCTCAATTGGAATCAACATGAGTAAAAAATTAAAACTGCGCTACAGGTAAAGTTAGGCAATTTAAAAAGTATAGGATATTATTAAAATAATTATGTGTTATAATATAGTAAAGATAAATAATTAAGTAACTTTAAAGTATAAATAAAGCTATGAACAAGGAGAGTTTATATGAAGATTTTAAATATAGGGTCGTTAAACATTGACCATGTGTACAGTGTTGAAAATTTTGTGCGCCCTGGCGAAACAATCTCTTCTAAAAGCATGAAAGATTTTAATGGAGGTAAGGGCTTAAATCAATCAATTGCCCTGGCTCGTGCAGGTGCAGAGGTATACCACGCAGGAAAAGTAGGCAATGACGGAAATGCACTTGTAGAATGTTTAAAGGAAAATGGTGCTAATACAGAATATATATTGGTAGCAGAAAACCTTCCGACAGGACATGCAATTATTCAGGTTGATACAAAGGGGCAAAACTGCATTATTATTAATGCCGGTGCAAATGGTGATATCACAAAAGATGATATCGACACTATCCTTAGTAATTTTGAAAAAGGCGATCTGTTGCTTCTTCAAAATGAAACAAGTAATATGGAGTATGCAATAGAAAAAGCTCATAGTCTTGGAATGCAAGTGGCTTTGAATCCTTCACCCATTACTGAACAATTGGCTACTTCCTACGCTTTAAAATATATCGACTGGTTTATTCTTAACGAAATCGAAGGCTACGAGATTACCGGTAAAAAAGAGGGAAAAGATATCTGTAATGCACTGCGAGATACTTTTCCAAACTGTAAGGTTGTCTTGACACTTGGAAAATACGGTTGTATCTATTACGATGGAAAAGAATATTTCTCTCACGGTATATACGATGTTCCGGTTGTTGATACAACCGCTGCGGGAGATACATTTACAGGATATTTCTTGGCCTGCGTATCTGAAGGTTTGAGTATTGACAAAGCACTTGAGATTGCTAGTAAGGCCGCTTCTATATCGGTAAGCCGTGCAGGCGCGTCACCTTCTATTCCAAACAGAAAAGAAGTTGAATCTTCTGATATAAAGCAGATTGTAAAATAATATGATTAGTATTGATAAAAGAACGATGAGATCCTAAGGGATGCATCGTTCTTTTTTATATATCACGACACAATTCGACAAATCCATCATATTATATTATGGAGGTATATCAAAACCTCCAAATATAAACGAAAGGAGGGGCTATATGAGAGGCTTTTATGATTTTCGTAATAATGAAAGTAATATTCAGAACAATCACAGCCTTGACAATCAATACAGCAATATGACTGAGAGATATAAAGATAAAGAGGAGCAGAAGCATGTTCATGAGATTCAAGGTAGTGTACAGATAGCGGAACCTCAGGAAGAACCCCATAATCATAGATTCGCCACAGTTTCAGGTGAAGCTATTGGAATGGGTATGAATCATGTTCATAATGTGAAGTTCAGGACAGATTTTTACGAGGACCATTTTCATGAGTTCTGTGGTAAAACCGGACCAGCTATTCCTACTGGTGATAGACATGTGCATTTTCTAGAGTCTGTAACAACTCCAAATGATGGACACCGTCACAATTTCAGATTTGCTACACTAATAGATAATCCAATTGGTGAAGA
>SHOH01000088.1:8380-12554 GCA_004294845.1 Anaerolineaceae bacterium | reverse complement strand
GGATGAAATTTGTAATACCTGAGGGCTATAAGCCGCAACTAAATATTAAAGAAACAGAAATTGCTATTAAGGATGTTAAGGACTTTTTTGAGAGAGAGCTGGCAAAGCAACTTAATCTTGTCAGAGTATCTTCGCCCTTATTTGTTAAGCCGGAGACTGGTCTAAATGATAATTTAAGCGGAGTAGAAAGACCTGTAGCATTTGGAGTAAAGGAGCAGAATGAGGCGATAGTAGAAATCGTACACTCCCTTGCAAAATGGAAACGCCTGGCTCTGAAAAAATATGGATTTTCGGTAGGCGAAGGCTTATATACTGATATGAATGCCATTCGCAGGGACGAGGATACAGATAATATCCATTCGATTTATGTGGATCAATGGGATTGGGAATTAATTATAAATAAAAGCGATAGAAATGAAGAGACATTGAAGAAAATTGTCAAACTGGTTTATAATGCCTTAAAAAATACCGAGAAGTTTATCTCAGGCAAATACAACTATACCAATGAAATCCTTCCTGAGGAAATATTCTTTATTACTTCACAGGAGCTTGAAGATCGTTATCCTAATCTTACTCCAAAGGAGAGAGAGCATGATATTGCCAAAGAGAAGGGTGCAGTATTTATTATGCAAATCGGCGGAGTGTTAGCATCGGGAGAACCCCATGATGGGAGAGCTCCGGATTATGATGATTGGAAGCTCAATGGGGATATTATAGTATATTATCCTGTGCTTGATATAGCTCTTGAATTATCCTCAATGGGTATTCGTGTAGATGAGGATTCTTTAAGAGAACAACTTATGATAAGCGGATGTATGCACAAGGCAGAGCTACCCTTCCAGAAATCATTGTTAAACAAAGAGCTACCATATACTGTCGGTGGAGGAATAGGTCAGTCTAGGATATGTATGTTCTATCTGCGTAAAGCTCATATTGGTGAAGTACAGGCCTCCGTATGGCCGGACAAAACCATTGAAGTAGCAGAAAAAAGCGGAATACCGCTACTATAAAAGAATCAAGGGCTGTGCAAAATTTTACTAGGAGATAGTGTAAGGAGGTTGCTTATATATCCGAAATGCAACCTCCTGTTCTTGTTTTAATTCGGCTGCTTGATTCAATCCTTATACTCAGTCTCGTTTTAGAAGGTTGCTGTATCTGGGTGTGCTCCTGTTTTTCCTAGAGCCTCCAGAGCTTTCAAAGCCTCTATATCCTCATCGGATAGCTTGAAATCAAATATATTAGAGTTTTCCAACATCCTTTCCTTGCTTGATGACTTAGGAAGAGGTAAGAAGCCATGTTGAATACTCCAACGAAGTAAGATCTGAGCCACGGATTTATTATGTTTTTTAGCAATATTAATCAAAACAGGATTATCGAATTCACCTTTAATTAGCGGACTCCAAGCTTCTACAATTATTCTATGGTCCTTACAATACTGAACCACATCTCTTTGTACATATCTTGGATGTAATTCTATTTGATTTACCATGGGAGCAATAGTCGCAGTGTCTAATAGAGCTTCCAAATGAGTATCCAAAAAGTTGCTGACTCCTATAGCTTTTACCTTGCCTTCATTATATAGCTCTTCGAAGGCCTTCCAAGTACCTGCATTATGCTCTATCCAAGTATCCCGTATTGCCAGTGGTCGTGGCCAATGAATTAAGTATAAGTCCACGTAGTCTATGTCTAGGTTGCTCATAGACATCTCAAACTCTTTCATGGTATTCTCGTACCCATGGCTGCCATTACTTAGTTTCGTAGTAACATATAATTCGCTTCTTTTTAAACCACAAGTCCGTATAGCTTTACCTACAGACTTCTCATTGTAATAGCCAAAAGCTGTATCAATATGTCTGTAACCGCAGTCAATAGCTGTCTTAACGATATCTACTGTGGTGTCTGTGTCTTCAAGTTTCCAAGTTCCAAAACCTACACAGGGGATTTTATTACCATTAGATAATATATAAGTGTCTTGAATGCTTTTCATAATTACTTCCTCCTTTCAAATAGGGAATTGTTTTGTTTTAACCAGATTGCCACAGCGTCCTCTGTATTTCTTCCAATTACACCATCAGCTCTTTGCTTTAAGTCGTTAATGGCATTCTCAACAGCATAGCTTTTGTCACAAGCATCAAATAATGCTATATCATTTTGATTGTCACCAAAGCCTACGATAGTATCTACATCAAGGTAGCTACGAAGGAATTGAACAGCATGATATTTAGAAGCATTCTTTGAAAGTACTTCAAGATACCACATATCTTTTTCATAATTGTCTTTATAGAACACGCTGTTTATATTGGGTAATTCTTTTACAATTTGATAAATATGTTCTAAATTTTCTCTATAATCCATCAAGGTAAAATAAATAATTGGTTCATTAACAAGCTCAGAGAAACTATCTACTCTCGTAAAAATTTTTTTGTATCTTATAACCCGTTCATGATAAAATTTATTAAGAGAGCTATTGCTCAATTCTTCATAATAAGTGGAAAGTATACCGTTATTTACAGTATACATAAAACCTTTTAGATTATTTTCTTCAATTATAGAGATTAATATGCGGGAATCTTCCCTAGTAAAGGTTTCAACACTAATGTAATCCTTCTTTACAGGATCATAAATACATACCCCATTCATCAAAACGATAGGTAGGGTAAGTTCAAGATCCTTTAATATATACTTGACGGATGCTATGCTCCTAGCTGTCGCGGCGGTAAATAATAATCCTTGTCCCATTAAATCCTTCAGTATATTAGCCGATCTTTTTGTTAGAGTCGCATTGTGGCTAAGAAGTGTTCCGTCCAAATCAGAAATAAAGAGTGTTCTCATTGTTTCATCCATTCTTAGTGTAGTAGAATTAAAAAGTTCCATCATATACATAAAGGAGCATTTATGCTCTGTATTCGTCCTTAAGAAGGCCAAATATATAATAATCTGTCATTACATTTAAGATAACTCCATTACGAATTAGACCTTCCTGTCTAAAGCCCAGCTTCTGAGCAATTCTTACAGAAGCGGGATTGTTCTTGAAGCATCGTATTTGAAGTCTTTCAAGCTCCAAGGTATCAAAGGAGAAGTTAACTATTGCTTGACCGGCTTCTGTAGCATAGCCTTGTCCCCAATAATTCTTATTAAGCCTATAGCCCATATCAGCCTGTCTATCAAGCAGAAAATCATATAAAACAATTTCACCTATTACCTTGCTGTTATCCTTTAGCTGCATCAGCCAGGTCAATTCATTGCCGGACTTGTATTCCTTCATGGTTTCATTATAGTGAAAATCTATACGAATCTGCTTTTTGGGTCTATGATTCTTGTCTATATCTCGTTTTTCATCATACATACCCCAAAAGCGAGAGACGCTGTAATCATTTATGAATTCTAAGCTATCTCTGCCATCGCTGTCACTTTTGGTAATTTGCCTAAGTAAGAGGTTTTTAGTTTCAATCTCAGGTAAGCTAGGAAAATATTTTGTAAAATTCAATCTATTACTCCTTTCACCTAAATAATATTTTCAACAAATATTTTGATTCCAATCAGTATTAAGAGGACTCCTCCGCCAAATTTTGCTCTGATGCCTAAGAGTAAACCGAATTTTCTTCCTATATATACACCAAATGCACAGCATAAGAAAGTAATGATACCTATAAGAATGGCTGTGGTAGTTATATTAGCGTCAAGAGCGGCTAAGCTTACGCCGACAGCTAAAGCATCGATACTAGTAGCGACACCCTGAATAGTAAGATTTCCGACAGTAAAGACATTTCTAGTATTATGTATGCCTTCAGGATATTTATACTCTTTGAAAGCCTCAACTATCATATTAAGGCCAATAGCACAAAGTAAGAAAAGAGCAATAAAATGCTGATATCTGGATATAACATCGGTAAAACTGTTGCCAAGAAAATAACCCAAAACCGGCATGAACCCCTGGAAGATTCCAAAAGTCAAGGCGGTAGTAATAACATTTTCTTTTGTAACTTTACTGCTACACATTCCATTAGTTATAGATACTGCAAAGGCATCAGTCGCCAGACAAAAGCCAAGAAGTATCTGAGTTAATAGATCCATAATTATAACCTTTCGTTTTAGTCGCTATTTATCATTATAAATCAATACTATAGAAAATGTAAATGGCTTTTTATGTTATTTGTCAGTGAAGATAATTTAA
>SHOH01000088.1:0-8280 GCA_004294845.1 Anaerolineaceae bacterium | reverse complement strand
TAATCACTTGCGTATAGGGCTGTAATCGTATAAAATGTTTTATAGAGTTACTTACTTTTATTAGGAGAGATTAATGATGAGTGATTATGTTATTATAAGTGATGCGACATTGGACTTACCAAGCTCTATAATCGATAAATATGGCATAAGGGTAATACCCATGGGAGTTGATATTAACGATGTTGCCTATAACTACCACCCAGATGAAAAGGAACTAAGAATAGAGGATTTTTACTATTATTTAAAAGCAGGTGCGAACACTCATACAACTCAGATAACACCGTCTACCTTCATAGAATATTTTAAAGATATTTTAGATATGGAAGAGGATATATTATATATTGGATTTTCATCAGGTCTCAGTGGCACATATTGTGCTGCGCAACTGGTTATTGAAGATCTATATAACGAATACCCCGATAGGAAGATATACTGTATAGACTCAAAATGTGCCTCCATAGGAGAGGGGTTATTAGTACTTCATGCGGCTATGCAGAAGAAGAAGGGTCTAACGATTGATGAACTAAAGAATTGGGTTGAAGAACACAAATACAACTCCCGCCATTGGTTTACTGTAAGAGATTTATTCCACCTAAAAAGAGGCGGAAGAGTAAACTCCATTGAGGCGGTTGTAGGAACGGCTCTACGGATACGACCAGTTTTAAGTACTGATGAAGAAGGTAAATTAGTAGTAGTCTCTAAGATTAGGGGAACCAAGGCTGAGATGGAATATTTGATATCAAGAATGATTACAGAAGGAATTGATTTGCCCTCTCAGACTGTTATTGTAGGCCATGCTGATAATCTGGAACAAGCCAAGGAATTGGAGAAGCAAATCCGAAGCAAAAATGTGGTTAAGGATGTAATAATTGCTCAGATAGGCCCGATTATCGGTGCCCATACCGGTCCGGGGATGTTGGCGTTGGTATTTATGGGAAATAAATATAGCTGTAAAATATAATCCTGGAGGTAAAGATGAGAATTGGAGGAGAGATTAAAAAACCATATCATAATCCTAAGGAGTGGCTGCTTAGAGTCAAGGAATTAAATTATAGTGCTGTACATGCACCGATAGGACATGATGCATCGTATGAGGATAAGAAGGCATATATGGAATGTGCCAGAGCAAATAACATATTAATCGGAGAAGTGGGTGTGTGGAGAAATCCTATATCCTTAAATGATGAAGAGGCAAGAAGTAATCTAGAATATTGTAAGGAAAGACTTGCCCTAGCTGATGAGCTTGGTGCTAATTGTTGTGTTAATATAGTAGGTTCCAGAGGAGAGATATGGGACGGCTTTTATAAGGAGAATTATGATGAGGATGTATATACCCTGATTGTTGATACAACCAGAGATATTATTGACAGCGTAGATCCCAAGCATACATTTTATACCTTAGAGCCTATGCCTTGGATGGTACCGGATTCTCCTGATTCGTATCTAAAGCTAATTAAGGATATTGATCGTAAAGCCTTTGGTGTCCATTTGGATTTTACCAATATGATTAACAGTCCTATAAGATTCTTAAGAAGTGAAGAGTTTATCGAGGAATGCTTTAATAAGCTGGGACCATATACGAAAAGCATCCATGCAAAAGATGTAATAATGGAGAAGGCATTTCCATGTGTCATAAAAGAAGTTATGCCGGGAAAGGGAAAGCTTCATTATCAAAAGATAGTACGTTTGATTGATAAGTTGGGAGAGGACATTCCGGTATTTGTGGAACACCTTGACACACATGAAGAATATAAGGAGGCTTCATCATTTATTAGAGGTGTGGCTATAAGTGAAGAAATTACAGTAATCTGATAGTACAGAAACGGAGTAACCCATGGGACAGACAGACAAAGACAAAGCAATAGAGCATATACAGATTAAGCCTTACAAAAAGGATGCGACCTATTCGTATACTCTTGGAGCATTTCCGACCTATGAGCTTATTCTCAGTAAACCTGAGCATGTAGTAAAGGTATTGATTCATTCGGGTTACACTGATACAGAAAAGTTAAAGACCTTATGTACCAAGCATAATATTCTGCTGGAAGTTAACGATAAGCTAATTGGAAGGCTAAGCGATAAAGAAAACTGCTATGTTGCTGGGGTATTTGAAAAGTATGACTGTAAGCTTTCGAAGGATAAGCCTCATGTTGTATTAGTTAATCCTAGTAACATGGGTAATCTAGGAACAATTCTACGGACCATAGTTGGATTTGGCATATATGATATCGCTATAGTTCTTCCCGGAGCGGATATTTTTAATCCCAAGTGTGTTAGGGCATCAATGGGAGCTTTATTTAAGCTAAATTTTCAGCTTTATGACTCCTTTGAAGATTATCGCAGACAGTATGATATGCACGATGTTTATACATTTATGATTAATGAAGAACATACGCAAAATTTAAGAGATTGTCAAAAATCCAAGCTATTTGCCCTTGTATTTGGAAATGAAGCAAGCGGTTTGGATGATTCTTATCTTAAGGTTGGAACAAGCCTGATGATACCTCAGTCAGCAGATGTGGATTCTTTAAACTTAACAATTGCGGTGGGAATTGGTGTGTATGAATTTACACGGTAGGCGGATTAATCTAAGGTAATCAAAGCATTTTTATGACACGCTTTGTGTGTCATAATAAAATGCTATGATTACTTTAGATAAGCGTAGCGTGAACGAGAAAACCGTAGGTTTACGAGTTTAATCCGCTTACACATACAACAAAATAAACTATTGAGGGAGGTTAGATCCTCCGTCGTAAACAATGGTGTAAAAATAAAATAATGAGGAGGATCACATGAAACTGAATTACAAACGGACTTTTTTTGTGGGATTTGCGTTTTTATCAATTTGTGCTTTTTGGGAGCTCTATGATGGAATAATTCCCAAAATGCTGGAGGGTACCTTTGGTCTTGGTGCAACTGCGGTAGGAGGTATTATGGCCATAGATAATGTGCTTGCCTTATTCCTTCTTCCCATAGTCGGAGCTTTATCAGACAAAGTGGATACCCGTATAGGTAAGAGGATGCCTTTCATAATAGGAGGTACATTGGTAGCTTCTTTATTTATCCTTATATTACCCATAGCAGATCATCAGGGAAATTTAATACTGTTTATGATTGCCCTTGGCATTATATTAATTGCTATGGCATCCTACAGATCCCCTGCTGTTGCGTTAATGCCTGATGTTACTCCTAAGCCACTTAGAAGTAAGGCGAATTCTATAATCAATCTGATGGGTACCTTAGGTGGTGCATATGCATTAGTTATGACCTTATGGCTATACAAAGAAGATGGTAGAATTAACATTCCTGTATTTGCAAGCGTAATTATTATTATGATTTTATCTGTTGTTTTTCTTCTAATTACTATTAATGAGAACAAGCTAAAAGCAAAGGTTAAGGAAGAAGAGAGGGCATTTAATATAGGAGAGGAGCCTACAGAGGAAGCCGAAAATACTGGTGAAAAGATGCCTAAGGATGTCAGACGTAGCTTTGTGTTTATTCTAGCATCTATATTCCTTTGGTTTTTTGCCTATAATGCTGTTAAGACCGCTTTTTCAAGATATGCTGACAAGGTATGGGGATATGGTGGCGGAACTTATACATTCCCTTTAATGGTAGCCTTGGGAGCTGCACTGGTTAGTTACATACCTATAGGAATAATATCAAGTAAGATTGGTAGAAAGAAAACTATAATAGGCGGAATAGTATTAATAACCTTGTCTTATCTGAGTGGCTTTCTATTTACAGAGCCTTCACCGCTTATAAATGTTGTATTTGCCTGTACCGGAATAGGCTGGGCTTCCATAAATGTTAATTCCTATCCTATGGTAGTTGAGATGTGTAAGAGCTCGGATACCGGTAAATATACCGGCTATTACTATACATTTTCCATGTCAGCTCAGATAATCACTCCGATTGTTTCGGGTTTTCTTCTGGAAAATGTCGGCTATAGAACCCTATTCCCTTATGCAGTAATATTCTCAGTCGCATCATTATGTACAATGATTTTCGTAAAGCACGGTGATTCTAGACCACCAAGAATTAAGAAAGAGAAGAAGGCAGAAAGTGTAGGATAGTATCATGTTTGTTGAGTTATGTATATTGTTAGGGGTACTGATCTTGCTTTATTTGCTGGCTATCATGCCTAAACTAAGGAAAAATCCTAACAGAATAAAGTTTGAAGGGTGGTATTATGCCCACAGAGGAATTCACGATAATAAGCACCTGGCTCCTGAAAATTCACTGGAGGCATTTAGGCTTGCAGTGGAAAGTGGCTATGGGATTGAATTAGATGTGCAAGTGACCAAGGATTTAGTACCGGTAGTATTCCATGATTATAATTTGCACCGTGCCTGTGGAGTTAATAAGAAGGTATCTGAGCTAGACTATGAGGAGCTGCTTCAATATAAATTATTTAAGTCACAGGAAAGAATACCTACCCTACGTGAAGTCCTTGATATTATTGAAGGTAAGGTTCCGATAATCGTAGAATTAAAGATACCTTGGAAACCTGACGACACCTGTATGGCTGCCTCAGAGGAGCTTAAGGATTATAGTGGACTGTATTGTATAGAATCCTTTAACCCTTTTGGACTTGGATGGTATAAGAAGCATCATCCTGAGATAATACGTGGACAATTGTCTACTGACTTTGCTAAGGAAAAGATAGAGGGCAGCAAGATGCAATATTTTATTCTAAAGCATTTGTTGTTCAACTTTCATACTAAACCGGACTTTATCGCATACCAACATAAATATAAAAAGGGGCTTTCTTTTACAATATGTAGAAAGCTTTACAGAGCCTGGTCGGTTGCTTGGACTATTAAATCGCAGGAGGACCTGGAGAACAGCAAAGACTATTATGATTTATTTATTTTTGAGAACTTTTCTCCGCAGAAATAACATATGCTATATTTGCTTGTCTATTAATTGGGCGAAAGTCCGATTACGACAAAGCAAATATAGCATATATTCTTATAAGGGTGTATATGGGTACACAAATAACCTCCTATTTATTATTTTGAAATAACCTCTTTAGTATAATATTCTTTTTACTGGATATTATCATTATATTAGAATATATGGAGGTATAGGATGCTTGAGATGTTGTTGGTCTGGTTAGGTGGAGGATTATGGTTTCTTTCTAGCATGGTGTTGCATCCAAAAAAACTTTCATGTGATAGGATATATCGAATGGAAGCTAAATCGGGAAAATTCAACGAGGCTGCCTATAAAAGCACTAAAAAAAGGCGGTTTATGATTTCATCCGATTACGGATATTATTTATCCTGTGAAATATTAGAGCCGGAAGAACCCATCGATTCCAGGCAATGTACCAGGTACGGTACCTGGTACCAAAAGCAGACACCGATTGCCATACTGTGTCATGGCTTTTCACAGGGAAAGTATAGATCATTGATGTATGCTGAGATCTTCCTAAAGCTTGGCTTTAAGGTTCTAATTTATGATCACAGAAACCATGGCTTAAGTGGAAAAGCCTTCACATCCATGGGGTATTATGAGAAATTTGACCTAAAAAGGTTGGTAGATTGGTGCTATGATACCTATGGCCCTAATTGCAGTATTGTTACACATGGGGTATCAATGGGGGCTGCCACTGTATTACTACACCTTGAGATAGATAAACGGGTGATATGCACTATAGCGGATTGTGCCTATTCCGATCTGAAGGAATTATTAAAGCACCAGGTTAAGCATTACTATCACATGCCTATTCTGCTAATTCCCTTAGAAAGCTTCATTACTTACCTAAGAGCAGGATTCTGGTACGGAGAAGTATCTCCCATCCGTGTAATAAGTAAAGTAGATACACCGGTTTTATTTATACACGGAAAGAGAGATAAATATGTCCCTACAGAAATGTCTAGGCAAATGTATAATTGTAAAAAACATAAAAAAGCAATATACCTTGTGGCAAAGGCCGCTCATGCTCAGTCATGTATTACAAATCGGAAGAGCTACGAGGAAAGAGTCAGTAGCTTTCTAAAAAAATACTTTGGTACCATTAATCATATCTCATAGCTCTAACCTTCATCGATAAACCAAACAGATTGATAAAGCCTTCGGCATCCTTATGATTATAAAGATCTCCTGTCGTAAATGAGGCGATGCTTTCGTTATATAAGGAGTATGGAGATGTGGTTCCCTGCTTTATTATATTTCCTTTATATAACTTCATCTTTACTTCTCCGCAAACATATTCCTGTGTTGTTTCTACAAAAGCCTGACAAGCTTCTCTTAGGGGAGTAAACCATTTTCCTTCATATACTAATGAACCAAAGCGATTAGCAATATCTTTTTTTACCGACAGAGTCTCACGGTCAAGTATCAGCTCCTCCAGTTGAGTATGCGCTTCCATTAGTATAGTACCTCCGGGAGTTTCATATATACCTCTGGATTTCATACCGACGACGCGATTTTCAACAATGTCTACAATACCAATACCATGCTTTCCACCTAGAGTATTCAATTCCTTAATGATGTTGGTAGGTGACATGGATTTACCGTTTAGTGAAGTGGGAATTCCCTTTTCAAAGGTCATACTTATGGTTTCTCCAAGGTCAGGTGCATTCTCGGGTGATACACTAAGCATAAGAAGATGATCGTAATTTGGTGCCTGGGCGGGATCCTCAAGCTCCAGTCCTTCATGACTTATATGCCATAGATTACGATCACGGGAGTAGCTGTTATCAGCTGAGAAGGGTAGGTTAATGCCATGCTTGGAACAATATGCGATTTCCTCTTCACGGGATGACAAATCCCATATTCTCCATGGCGCAATAATATTTAGCTCCGGAGCTAAGGCTTTTATTGTGAGTTCAAAACGTACCTGATCGTTTCCTTTACCTGTTGCTCCATGACATATGGCAGTGGCACCTTCCTCTTTGGCAATCTCAACTAATCTTTTTGCAATAACAGGCCTAGCCATGGACGTACCAAGAAGATATTTATTCTCATATACCGCACCTGCTTTTACACAGGGTATAATAAAATCGTCCACAAATTCATCAACCACATCTTCAATATAGAGTTTGGTAGCCCCGGATAATTTCGCCCTTTCTTCCAAACCGTCAAGTTCACTATCTTGACCGACATCAATGCACACACATATTACTTCATAATCATAATTTTCCTTTAACCATGGAATAATTGCCGTGGTGTCGAGCCCTCCGGAATAAGCAAGTATAATTTTCTCTTTCATTTATAGTCCTCCTAACTATTTTTTTTAAAATAACTTATAACGGAGGACTTCTCCTCCTTAATCAATTATATTATTATCAATACTAACAACGGAGGATTTATCCTCCAATCTAATAATTAACTTCTAATTGTGCTTTGGCGCAATATTTTTAAGCGAAAAAACCTTTAAACCCTTAAAGATTTAACATATGACTAAATATACACTATAACTAATTAATATGCAATAGCTAATTTTATTATTTATAAAAATACATTTTATAAATAATATTTTCATATATTATATTTAGAAGTCTTTACTTATTATTCTATTTCAATATAATAAAAATCAGAAGACATTATATGTGCTTACTTTAGATTCGAAGGGAGATAATATGTATCGTATTATATTAGCATCAGAATCACCGAGACGAAAAGAGATTATGAATCAGATGAATATTCCTTTTGACACCATGCCTGCCAATGTGACTGAAGAGACCATAGGAAATAATCCGGAGGATATGGTTAAGGCCTTAGCCAGACTAAAAGCACATGATGTAGCAGACAGAATACACGCTTGTAGTGAGGATTTAATCATTATAGGTGCAGATACTCTGGTCTTTCATATGGGACAAGCTTTGGGAAAGCCAAAGGATAGGAATGATGCGATAGAGATGCTTAAATCTCTTTCGAATGATGTTCATGAAGTATATACCGGTGTATGTATTATAATAAGAAGAAACAATAATGATCATAACAATAAAGTAAAAAATGATGAGATTTCTTTTAGTGTAAGTACGGAGGTTGTTGTGCATCCTTTGACTCTGGAAGAGATAGAGGATTATGTGGACACGATGGAACCCTTGGACAAAGCAGGCGCTTATGCCATTCAAGGAGGATTTGGTATATACATTAAAGAAATACATGGTGACTATTATAATGTTGTAGGCTTTCCAATTGCCAAGATATACGAGGAATTACTTGCTCGGGGAATAAATATAAAAAAAATAAAATAGTGGTTGCATAATATTTAGTTTAGATGTATAATTATGAACAAATATTAATATATATGTGAATAATTAT
>SHOH01000221.1 GCA_004294845.1 Anaerolineaceae bacterium | reverse complement strand
GCAAGCTCTACGAATATTATAAGGATAACAATGAAGAAGTGGAATTTATAAGTACTAGTGATTTGGATATAATACCATGTTATGCATGTGGAGGCTGTACTCAGAAGACATTTGGAAAATGTCTTATAAGAGATGATATGGATATTATTATACCATCACAGCAATTTGAGGCAAAAGGCATAAACTACAAGATAAATCCCTATATCTCTAAATAAGCAAATAAGAGCCGGAAACGATTCAACTATTTTGTTGAATTGCACCCGGCTCAATTACTATCACAATTTAATAGGCATCTTTTTCTTTAAATATTAATTTAAAAAATGTTTTAATAATTATCTTAAAATCCAGTAATATACCCCATTTATCTATGTAAATAGTATCTAGCCGAACGACTTCCTCAAAGTCCGTTATTTTACTTCTTCCACTAACCTGCCACATTCCGGTTATTCCAGGTTTTATACTAACTCGTCTCCAGTACTTTCTTTCATACTTATTAACTTCGTCTAGTGTCGGAGGCCTTGTGCCCACTAAACTCATATCTCCTCTTAATACATTGAAGAACTGTGGTAGTTCATCAATACTGGTTTTTCGAATAACTTTACCAACTTTGGTTATACGGGGATCGTCTTTCATTTTAAACATAAATTCACTGTTCATATTATTTAATTTCATAAGCTCTGCTTTTCTTTCCTCAGCATCCACATACATACTGCGGAATTTATAAATATAAAATCGGCGTCCATTCTGTCCAACCCTTATCTGCTTAAAGAGAATTGGTCCTTTATAATCTTCAATCTTTATGGCGATTGCTGCAATTAACATAAGGGGTGAGAATAATATAATACCAATAATACTTCCTATAATATCCATGACCCTTTTAATTGCCCTGGATACACTGTTCAGAACTACAGTATGATAAGTAAGTACAGGGTAATTCCCAATACTGCTTACATAGCTATGTGCATTAACTGAGTAATGTAAGTCAAAAATCAAACCTACTGTTATACCCCTGTCTAAGCATATTTGAATATATGGTTTGAAATACTTTTCAACACTTTCATTATCCATTAAATAGATATTATCAACTGCATTATCATATATAATTTTTTCGAGTTCATCTACACTACCCAAATATCCCTCTTTTTCACTATTTAAGGATACATGTCCAATGATATTTAAGTTCAGATTACTCTTGTTAACAAATCCAATAAACTTTTCGTAAATATGAGTATCACCTAAAAGAATTGTGCGAGGATAGTGTTTTCGCGTTTTTTTGATAATAACACGACCTGTGAATGCGCTTAACAATAATAAAAAATATTCACAAACAAGGAAAACTAAATAAAATTTTACATCTACTTCAGCCCTGCCCACATAAAATAAAAGTGTTGATACTATTGCCGTTGTATATACGAATGACCTCGTTATATATTTAATAATTCGATCTCTATAAAAGAAAATATTAACATTATAAAGGGTTGCTCCTTTATTTAAAAATATGCATATTACGTTAAAGCTAATGCCTAGTATTAAATAATATCCATAAGAAGCAAATATGTTTATTCTTGTTATTAATCCGGTAAGCAAGGCGGCTAATATCCCTGCCAAGAAATCACTTACCATATAAGTAAAGTTTGTTTTAACATTTCGATAAAATCTCATAGATCCACCTCCAAGTTTTCTTACAACAAGCTAATGTTACGTTTTATTTTTATAGTAAAATAAATATATCAAATATATTTAATTATTTTAGTAATATACTCCTAGTGACAAAAATAGTATCATATGATATAATTATTATGTTAAGTACCATATTTAACCAATAAAGATAATAGCAACCTTATCGAAAGATAAGTACGCAAAGCTAGAGGGTCTAAGGTCTTCGTGACTATGATTGCCAGTTGCCTAATTATTGATGGCCACAGACTCCTTGAGCTTTCCAAGGAGTTTTTTGTATGTTTAGCATAAGTTAATTTCATAAAGCAAAAAATCCCTAAAATATATAACACGTTAATAGCAAACTTACTGAAAAGTAAGGACGCAAAGCTAAGGGTCTAAAGTCTAGAGGACTATGATCGCCAGTTGCCATGGTTGGATATTGATTTATCTCTCACTATATTTGAGGACAAGAATAAATCAGTATCAATATTTTAAGGAGGATACATGAATTATAAATCTATTTTGAAACGCATTTTATCAGTTTCACTTTGTATGTTTGTTATTATATTATTAGGTGCATCCAGTATAGCTACTGCAAAAAAATCATCAAATAACAAATCTAATAATCGCAAGAATCCGGCACCTACTGCTACACCCACACCCACCCCTACACCTACACGAACACCACGACCGACACCTACGCCTTTA
>SHOH01000220.1 GCA_004294845.1 Anaerolineaceae bacterium | reverse complement strand
CACTTTGAGCTTACCTCTATATTCTATGGCTCAATAATAACTCTTGTCCCTATCCTACAATGTTCCCATAGAATATCCATTATATCATTATCAACAGCTATACATCCTGCGGTCCAGTCAGACTGCGAGCCGTGTCCATGTATCATGATTTCTCCTCCGAGAGCAGTATTCCAGGGAGGTTGAACACCTCTATCAATCGCATCCTCAATCTGATTGTAGGTGCTCAGATCTATTAAGCCTGCCTCCAAGCCTTCATTAGCATCCTCTATGTTTGGATATGATAAACCTAATGACAGATAGAATCTGCTGAAGTTATTCCTGGTACACACATAATATGTCCCTTCAGGAGTCTTTCCATCACCCTCTTTTTCTTTATCACCAACGGGTTCCCAACCCAAGCCTATGGGATAACTTGCCTTCAGAGTATCCCCATCCCAAAGCTGTAGAATTCTATCTGCCTTCATAACAACAATCTTAGGATTGTCAATTCCGTCAATTGAATTGACAGTTGGCTCAAGGGGGGTTTCTGCAATATCCTCCATACCCTCAATATCCTCCATGTCTCCCATATCCTCAATAGGTTCTGTCTCGCTCAGCAAATCATTCCTTATATATCCGATCTCATTATCATACTTCACTTTAATCCAATCACCTTTTTTTTCCATATATTTCACTCTGGTTCCTAAGCTTAGTAAATTTATAGTATTTGATTCCAATGATGCATTCTCTCTTAATCGAACTACATTTCCTATTACATAGTAATACATGATGGACTCGGATTCGCTAATAATATCTTCGTTCTCATCTACATTCGCAATCTCTACATCTAAAGACTCTTCTATGTTATTAATCGAACCAATTGTATTTGTCTTATCTGTATTATAATCTCCATCATCAACAGCTTCGCTTTCTCCTATATCCTTTGCATTTTCACTCTCAGCATTAGGTGGATGATTATCTAACAAGAAATCATTACCTTGATTCTTCTTACAGGCAGCAAAAGCTATACCAATCAATAATGTTATGATAAATATATATGATTTCTTCATACTCTGATGTCTTCTCCGTTTCTGTATATGCTTTTATCTCAGAAGCTTCTTACATATATAAAATGCAGAGTGCTTATGTTCTTTCCACTCTGCATGTCCTTTTTCTAATAGTAATTCCTTCATATAATATATTTTATTATTATAATCTCCGCCCGTCCATTCAGTTTAATTCTCCACCGAATTCTCAGCTTCCATTTGCCTTGCTCTAAGGGCACGTCTTTTTCTTCTTGCTTCCTCCGAGGAGTACATTATAAAGTCCTTGATGGTTCTGGAACGTTTAATATGCTCAAGTTCAAGCTTTGGGTGTGTTGTATCTCCGGTATAGCAAGTAATAGTTCCAAGCTTAAACATCCTTTCCATAAGGCTTCTGGTCAAGCGCACGTCCTGTATCTTATACATAAAAGTTTCATCCTCAGTAATACTAAAGAAACCTGATGTAATCGTAAGCTTTTCCTCTGATATAGTATATTTTGTGTAGCTTAGTGGAAGACCCAAGAATTTTGTTCGTTTTCTTTCTACATAGACCATACCCAAACCCCTTTATGACTATTTTACTTTTATTATCTCTGCTCTCGTATCCCTGGAAACAATCAGATTAATGTTTGACATATCAATATCCTTGGTAACTTCAAATATCAATACAGCTGGTACCTTAGCACCTGCCTTCAAATTCATTTTGATATATTGCAAATTATTCTCCAGTAGTGCCAATTGAGGTTTGTATACGGTTCCTACATTTATATCTAACTGATACTGTATTTTTACTTTGCTAAGGTCAATAATTTTATCAATGTCTGATACATTTTCTATTGTAAAATTAGCTATCAATAGTTGATACCCCTCTCTCGGGTCAACAGAAAACACAAGATTAGACTCATCCTCAGGATATGTCTCAGCAAATTGATAGCTAGTATATTGAATATCAAAGCTTGGATCCCCTATGACCTCAGATAATGTATAATTAACATCTACCTGTGAATCCGCAGATGAACTATCATTATCAATATCATCACTTGTTTCAGGAATATTAGTAGGTTCTGGCTCAGACTCATCCTCTGAGGAGATATCCTCATAATCAATTACTTCTTGAAAACTAATCAGCGACGGTGAATATTTCTTATCCTTTTCCAGCAAACGACTTGCCATATACTCAGCAACTATATCTGTCTGAGCTTCAGTTAATGGATATTCTTTCATACATCCAGTTAATGTAACCCCTAAGACACATATACATATAAGTAAAAGCCTTTTCACCTGTCCAGCCTCCATTCAATAGGAATCATCTACCCTATATCTTAGCATTAATTCCATATTTCAGCAACAAAAACTCGTAATTTAC
>SHOH01000219.1 GCA_004294845.1 Anaerolineaceae bacterium | reverse complement strand
ATATACTTTTTTCATGGAGGCTTCTACCTCTATCCATTAAAATATCGGTAGAACCCCCTTATTGAGATCAGCGGTCGGGTTACCGTTGCCGTCGAAAGAGTATTCCTTAATGCTATCTGCGCTATTTACGAAGCCGTTGGTTCCGGAGGCATCCTCCACCTTGTTGAGAAGGTTGCAGATGCCATGGAGGTCTCAATAGATCAACTCGTCTATGGTGACCAGGATAATAAAGCTGAACAGTCGATCTCGGATCGTGAGCTCCTATCGATGTTCAAAAAGGTTCAGCTGCTTAGCGAACGCCAGAAAGAGACCGTTAAGGATTTCTTGTCATCTTATATCTTTACAAACGATCTGAAGCAAAAACTGGCGTAATCATTATAAAGTCCTCTTACTGCTTAAACTAAATGAACGAGATTGAACCTAAAATACTCCCATTGGTTAAGGCCCTTAATTCTACCGGACTGGTCAGTACATTTTCAAGCTGTGAAGGTCATTTCGATGAGATGAACAGATTCACTGACCATAGCAAAGCTGATGTAAGATTTGATCCTGAGGATAATGTATCAGATCATGATATTGAAAAATTTATCTCGTACATTATTATCCAGGTTTAACAACTTGTACAGTTTCTCACCGGTAATAGCAACTACTCACAAATTGTATGCTCCCATTGCTCCTGAAGAAAACGAGGGAATTGATTTTGTTTATGTGCTTCAATTAATCCCTTTCGACCAGGGGGATTCTCCGGACAAAAAAAGAAGAGATATTGATAAAGCTATATTAGATGCATCTGCCATAATAAAAGAGTATCCCCCTGCCTGAGGTTCATCATAATAACAAAACCCGGTAATGAACCGAGTTTTGTTGTTATAGTTATTAAGGAGAGAGAGGAAGATATCTTTTTATCTGTTTCTGTAAATACCTGTATTTAGATAACTTACCATGTCGCTTTTTAACTACTTCATAATTATAAAACGTCATCAATTCTCCAGGAAAAGCCGCATTCACAAAAAGACCT
Source organism: Anaerolineaceae bacterium (assembly GCA_004294845.1). Taxonomy (GTDB): domain Bacteria; phylum Bacillota; class Clostridia; order Lachnospirales; family Lachnospiraceae; genus Mobilitalea. Next base: position 1,375 of record SHOH01000219.1, on the reverse strand, counting down.
TCTTTATTTTCAGATAAGTTGTTTATTATTATCTTATAAGAATCACTGTTATCATAGCCAGGAAGTTGAACATAACAACTAAAAAAACGTTTGCTATTTTTAATTAAGAAGGTTTCAATGCTATCCAAGAGGCTTTTAGAAAGCTCTTTCTTAGATATTAATCTAAACCCATTTATCCTACCTATAGAATCAGTTTCCCATGTTGTCAATAATGTTACATCTTTTTCAAGAAGCTCAACCACTTTATTTTCACCTTAATTCTCTATTAAGGTCAAAGCAAACACTGCTGAGTTCTTTTTCGTGCAGTCATTATCAAAACTAATATTCACCTGTGAATATATTGGAAACCCTAAACAGCATAGAGTTAAAATTATTGAAAATCTAATTGCCATATGCCTTATTTACCATTTTTATCAAACTAGACGGAGAAACTGTTGTGCTTGCTTTGTAATGCCTATTCATGAAGGAAAACTTCTTATTATATTTAGCATAAGCATTAGCAGCAATTTTATAGCTATCAAGAAAACTTTTAGAATTTACATTGGTTGGTGTAATTTGCATATTCTTATTCCCATAGTCTCCATTATAAACTCTACTTTGAATAGCTCCCATTCCTCCAATAAAAGCAATACCGTTCCCAGCCTCACCTTCTATTGCAGTTACACTTAATTTAGCTTCAAATTCAAAGTTAAAATCACCAGTAGCGTAACAATCCTTATTATCATTTTGATAGGCATGAAAAAGTTCTTCAATGAAAGCCTGTGAATTAATGCTAGTATTTTTATATGTAATGGTTCCTCCCCCTTCATCAGGCTCAAATTGCCCATCGACCCTACTTCCATCTTCTCGTTTGACTGTTTTCCCAAATTTGGCAACGTAAATCTTTTCCGATTTTTCTAAAGAGGTATACATCGTATTGAATAGTTTACTCTTTTCTTTAAGTGATGACACTCTTGCTTGATATCGTTCTAATTTCCTTCTGGACATATTAGATACGTCTACGCTATCCCCATTGACATCAATAAATAGAATTGGATTATTGGCACCATACTGGTAGGGAGAGAAATTGAAATATTTCTCAGCGAACCTGTCTTGTGTATGGAACCGTCCTATTTGTGCATCATAGAACCTCGCTCCGTAATCCTGTTAGTCTACTCCCAAAAATTGGCACTCAAAAAAGCTTCAGGAACTCCAAAACCAGGAGTTTTTCAAAGAACGTTCTGATGTTTAAAGATACCTTTTTTCTTTTAGTTGAGATAATTGAGAGATGATTTCAGTAAAAAAGAAAAAGGTGGTAACGTTGCACACGGTTTCTTCTGTAACAGAACTTTACACTGCGGCTTAACTTTGGCTTAAATACAGACTGAAGCGGGTG
>SHOH01000087.1:11700-12937 GCA_004294845.1 Anaerolineaceae bacterium | reverse complement strand
CCATTATTTATTATGAAAGTGGGTATAGGATCTGCGATTGCCATTATTGTGGCTGAGACTATGGGTCTTATGTATAGTCCTTCTGCGGGCATTATCACTTTGCTTACTGTGCAAAATACAAAGAAGGAAACCTTACTTGTCGCCTCAAAAAGGATAGTTTCATTCCTTATGGCAGTGGTTATATCATATATAATGTTTACCGGCTTAGGTTATAATCCTTGGGTGTTCGGTGGTTTTGTGCTGGTATTTGTAGGATTAAGTTACTTGTTCGATCTTAAGGATGGAATATCAATGAATGCGGTTCTAATGACACATTTTCTTAATGAGAAGCGGGTAGATTTTCAGATGTTTATAAATGAGGTAATGATTCTTGGAATCGGAATGGGAATTGGAATTGTAATAAATCTTATAATGCCTAATTATAAGAAGAAGATTCTGTTTAAACAGCGTATTCTTGAAGAGGAAATGAAGAAGATACTAAAAACAATGTCACTCGCGCTCAAAGATAAGAAGGCTTGCCTAATGCAGGAAGGATCTTATGAGATGTTTGCGAGTGATAGTCTAGATATTGCAGATGAAAATTCTGAGTTATCCGCTAATGATATAATAAATGAATATAATGATAATATTATTATAGACTTTCGCAGAATTGATACACTGATAGAGGAGCTTATTCGCAAGGCTTATGAGGAAGCTGGAAATACACTCTTGACTAATACAAGATATTTGATTTCCTATCTTGAGATGAGGAAACATCAGATAGAGGTGCTAAAAGTAATCAGCCGCAATATAATGGACATTCCAGTATTACTTAAGCAATCTATTCCCTTAGCGAATTTCATAGAGAAAACATCAGAAAGTTTTCATGAGATGAATAATGTAAAGGAATTATTAGAAGATTTGAATACACTGTCTCAGCATTACAAGCAGGATAAATTACCTGCATTTAGAGAGGAATTTGAGTATAGGGCTGTTCTATTTCAGATTTTAAATGAACTGGAATATTTTCTTCTTTTGAAAAGAAATTTTGTTCTTAATCTTTAAATAGTAAATCTGCATAAGTTTTCCGATAGAATAAATCATTGCATTTTACACATAATAATATGGAGTCTGCAAAAATTTACGATAAAGGAGCAATCTATGCAAAGTGTTGTATATGAGAAAAATATTGAGGATAGAAATAATCAGAATGATAATATAATGCTAGGTTCAGTTAGCAATCAATCGGATAGTAATA
>SHOH01000087.1:10188-11600 GCA_004294845.1 Anaerolineaceae bacterium | reverse complement strand
CGGATAGTAATATCGATAGTAATAAGGAAGATAATAGCAAGAAGGACAATAATGAGGATCAGTCAGACAATAAGGATGAAAAACCTGACAAGGATGAACAGGAAAATGAAAGAGTAAAAAATGAAAACGAGGACTTTAAGGATAAGAAGATTACCGAATATGGACAAACCGTCCTTGATAATAATAAGAAGGAACATAAGATTCATCTTTTATCAATTATTGGAGAGATAGAAGGACATGAATGTCTTCCCCAGCATAATAAGACTACTAAGTATGAGCATGTTCTTCCACAGTTGGCGGCTATTGAAGATAGCAGTGAGATTGATGGGCTTCTTATACTTATTAATACAGTGGGCGGAGATGTAGAAGCGGGGCTTGCAATAGCCGAGATGATAGGCTCACTCAGTAAACCTACCGTATCTCTTGTATTAGGCGGAAGTCATTCTATTGGAGTTCCCTTAGCTGTCTCTGCAAATTATAGCTTTATCGTACCTACGGCGACTATGATAATCCATCCTGTGCGGATGAATGGTACTGTAATTGGCGTAACTCAGACATTTGAATATTTTGAGAAGATACAGGATCGAATTATTAAGTTTGTTGTGAATCATTCTGGAATTACTTATCCTGATTTTAAGAATTTGATGCTTGCTACAAATCAGCTTGCCAAGGATGTAGGATCAATTCTTGTTGGAGATGAGACTGTAAAGCTTAAGATCATAAATGAAGTGGGAGGTATCAAGGAAGCATTGGCAAAAATCAATGAAATGATTGATGCTAGTGAAAGGAACTGATCATTTGTAGAAGAAAGAAGGGACTATTATGTTATATACTGTTGTACCACTGGAACGGATCTACGTGGATCAAAATGCTAAGGATTCGGCTATAAAGTCTGAGACTGAACCTGAATATAAGGAGGTATTATTAAAACACGGTAGGGTAGTGGCCCGCCGTGACGGCGAGAATTATGTCGTGCAAAAGATTAATTCAACTAACATGAGCGATTATCTTAACACAGATTATGCCCCGGGAAAAGTTATTAAGCCGCTTGCATAACCATAGCCTAATAGGTATAATAAAATGTGGAAGATTAACAATGTATATAAGGGGGATGACTGATGGCTTCCAAGAAAAGTACAAGCAGGAAGAGCACGGGCAAAAAGAAGACATATAATACTCAGAAGAAAAGGAATGAAGCCACAAAGCAAAGCGGGGCAATGCATGATGAAATCATCCTTATAATCGCTATGGTCGTTTCTATTCTTATGTTTTTGTCTTATTTTGATTTGAGTGGTATAGTAGGTAAATATGTCAGTGGGTTTTTGTTTGGCATGATTGGATTATTAGCATATGTTCTACCGTTTATTTTGTTTTTTGGAACTGCTTTTTATATATCGAATTTAGGTAATCGT
>SHOH01000087.1:8661-10088 GCA_004294845.1 Anaerolineaceae bacterium | reverse complement strand
AGGACAGATGACTGAAAGAAGTATTAAGGAAACTGCTGTAAAGCTTCAGAATACCTTAGAGAGTTTTGGCGTTCATGTAACTGTTACGAATGTGAGCTGCGGTCCGGCTGTCACAAGATATGAGCTACAGCCTGAGCAAGGTGTTAAGGTTAAAAGCATAACCAGCCTTTCGGATGATATTAAACTGAATCTTGCTGCTTCTGAGGTAAGAATTGAAGCACCTATACCGGGTAAATCTGCTGTAGGTATAGAAGTGCCTAATAAAGAGAACTTTGTGGTGACCTTAAGGGAAATGCTTGAAAGCAAGGAATTTACCGAACATCCCTCTGATATTGCATTTGCAGTCGGTAGAGATATCGGTGGACAGATTATCATTACAGATATTGGCAAGATGCCTCATCTATTGATTGCCGGTGCTACGGGCTCCGGAAAATCAGTATGTATTAACACCTTGATTATTAGTATTCTTTATAAATCAAATCCTTCGGATGTTCGTATGATTATGATTGATCCTAAGGTCGTTGAGCTGAATGTCTATAATGGAATTCCACATTTACTTATTCCTGTGGTTACGGATCCAAAGAAGGCTTCTGCAGCGCTTAATTGGGCTGTAATTGAGATGACAGATCGTTATAAGAAGTTTGCTGAAGTAGGTGTTCGTGATTTAATGGGCTATAATGAAAAGGCTAGGGAAATTGCCTATCTGAATGATGAGAACTATCAGAAGCTACCTCAGATTGTAATAATTATTGATGAGCTTTCAGATCTTATGATGGTAGCCCCCGGTGAGGTGGAGGATTCAATCTGTCGTTTGGCACAGATGGCCAGAGCGGCAGGTATACATTTGATTATTGCTACTCAAAGACCTTCAGTTAACGTAATTACGGGACTTATAAAGGCTAATATTCCTTCCCGAATTGCATTTGCGGTATCATCTGCCATAGATTCAAGAACCATAATTGACGGATCAGGTGCGGAAAAACTCCTTGGTAAGGGAGATATGCTCTTCTTTCCATCTGGTTATCCAAAACCTGTCAGAATCCAAGGCGCTTATGTATCAGATAAAGAGGTTAGCTCTGTTGTTGATTTTCTTATTAACAACAATAGCACAGCAAGCTATAGCGAAGAAATCAAGGAAACCATAGCAAATGTTCGTGCTGCTGAAGCGGCTACAGTTGCTGCTAATGAACGGGATGATTATTTTGTGGAGGCTGGAAGATTTATTATTGAAAAGGACAAGGCTTCAATAGGTATGTTGCAAAGAGTGTATAAGATAGGCTTTAACCGTGCTGCCAGAATTATGGATCAGCTGGCTGAGGTGGGTGTGGTCGGACCTGAGGAAGGAACTAAGCCAAGGAAGATTCTTATGTCTGCCGAGGAGTATGAAGAGTATCTTAGTGAGAGTGGGTTGTCCTAGATAATTTGGA
>SHOH01000087.1:0-8561 GCA_004294845.1 Anaerolineaceae bacterium | reverse complement strand
CTATGCAAACAACGAGTGGCACGCTTCGCAAGCCACTCTTATGTTAATAAATAGGTGCCAGACAAAAAAATTATGTGCCTGGCACCGATAATCCTATATAATAGTTAGTAACTCCTTAGGGGTATCGATTAAATATTCTGCACCTTCATTTCTTAATACTTCACGGGTACGAAATCCCCAGGTTACGCCGACGCAGGGTATTCCCGCATTTTTCGCGGTTTGGACATCTGTCTCAGAATCTCCTACATATATAGTCTTTTTGATGTCTGAGCCAAGATTATCAATCGCTTTATAAACGGCATCAGGAGCAGGTTTTCTTTTTACTTTAGAAGAATCTCCAATAGCTATATTTATAAAGTCACTAAAATATTCTTTTGCTAACTCTTTAACTGCAGTATCAAATTTGTTTGATACAATAGCAAGTTTATAATTGCATCTGTCTAAGTGGAGAAGTAGCTCCATGATTCCATCGTATGGCCTGGTTTTGTTCTGCATATTTTCATTGTAATGCGCAGTAAAAGTAGCAAGACATTGTTCGACTTCTTTCTCTGAACTATGTAAAGGCAAGGAGCGCTGAACCAGCTTTCTAACACCGTTTCCAACAAAACTTCTTACTTCTTCTAGTGTTCTTTCTTGATAGCCATATTTCTCTAAGGCAAAATTTAGACTGTCTTTTAAGTCGTCCAATGTGTTTAATAGTGTTCCATCAAGATCAAATATTATAGTATCATACTTCATATGGGGGTCCTTTCTATGGTGCTTTCTATGATGTTATATAAAAGAGTATATCAAAAAACGTCTATAAAGCCAAGTATTTATCTGATTTGTCAATTTTATCTTGACCTTGACAGTTCTTATGCTAAAATTATTTTAGTTAGAAAAATAAGGTGAAAGGTTGTGCACACATATGAAGACTGATATTAAAATAGCACAGGAAGCAAGATTAGATCATATTAGTAATGTTGCAAAGCAACTATCTATATCTGAAGAGGATTTAGAGTTTTACGGAAAATATAAGGCTAAGCTTTCTAATGAGTTATGGGATAATATTAAGGATCGGCCTGATGGTAAGCTTGTCCTTGTTACTGCCATAAATCCAACACCTGCAGGAGAGGGGAAGACAACGACTACAGTTGGATTGGGGCAAGCGCTGGGACTTATGAATGTGAAATGTGTTATAGCACTTCGTGAGCCTTCATTAGGACCTTGTTTTGGAGTAAAAGGTGGAGCGGCCGGGGGAGGATATGCCCAGGTGGTTCCTATGGAGGATTTGAATCTGCATTTTACAGGAGATTTTCATGCGATTACCTCCGCAAACAATCTTCTGGCAGCCATAATTGATAACCATATCTATCAGGGAAATGACCTGTCTATAGATCCTAATCAAATTGTATGGAAACGATGCGTAGATATGAATGATAGGGCGCTTCGTAATATTGTGGTAGGTCTGGGTAGGAAGTCAGACGGAGTTGTAAGAGAAGATCATTTTGTCATTACTGTTGCTTCTGAAATAATGGCTGTACTATGCCTAGCTGAGGATATGGAGGATTTAAAGGAGAGGCTTGGTAAAATAGTGGTTGCCTACACCTATGATGGTAAACCTGTTACAGCAATGGATCTTAAAGCTGTGGGCTCTATGGCGGCGCTTCTTAAGGATGCAATGAAGCCGAATCTTATACAAACTTTAGAGAATACACCGGCTATCGTGCATGGTGGTCCATTTGCAAATATTGCTCACGGTTGTAATAGTGTCAGAGCTACAAAAATGGCTCTTAAGCTTGCTGATGTGGTAATTACAGAGGCAGGATTCGGTGCGGATCTTGGAGCTGAGAAATTCCTTGATATCAAATGCAGGATGGCAGGACTTGCGCCTGATGCCGTCGTTCTTGTGGCTACAATAAGAGCCTTAAAATATAACGGAGGATTATCAAAGAATGATCTATCAGTTGAAAATATAGATGCTTTAAAAAAAGGTATCGTTAATTTGGAAAAGCATATCGAGAATTTACAGAAATTTGGTGTGCCTGTGGTAGTGTCCTTAAATCGTTTTGTTACAGATACATCAGATGAGGTAGAATATGTAAGACGTTTTTGTATAGAAAGAGATTGTGAATTCTCTCTATGCGAGGTATGGGAAAAAGGCGGCGAGGGAGGAGTAGACCTTGCTAATAAGCTGCTTAAGACTATGGAAGAGAAGCAGAGTAACTATAAACCTCTGTATGGATTAGAGCTTACTATTAAAGAAAAGATTGAAGTAATTGCCAAAGAAGTATACGGGGCTGATAAGGTGACATTTGACCCAGTCGCAAATTCTGCCATAAGAAAGATAGAGCAGCTTGGTTATGGTAATCTGCCTGTATGTATGGCTAAAAACCAATATTCGCTCTCAGATGACCCCAAAAAGCTAGGCAGACCTAGCGGGTTTACCGTAAATATTAGAGAAGCTTATGTGTCCGCAGGTGCAGGCTTCGTAGTGGCAATTACCGGTACTATGATGACCATGCCGGGACTTCCCAGAGTTCCTGCCGCTGAAGGAATTGATGTAAATGAAGAAGGAAGAATTGTAGGATTATTTTAAAACCAATCGGTGCCAGGTACCAAAACGGTCGGTACCAGGTACGGTGCCTGGCACCGTACCTGGCACCAAATAAAAAAGTTGTCATAACTTAAAAATGCCTTCGTATATATTAAATGATGGATATGGCTTGTCACAGATTCTGCCGTTATTCATACATTTGTATAGGAGGGCTTTTTATATGATTAAAAGAGTGAATTTCCAATATACTGAGGATATAACGGTAGTAAATCGCGAGCAGTTTGAGGTGCATATCAGATTATATGATGGATATGTCAATAAGATTAACGAGATTGATGGAATACTTCAGAATAAACCGGGGAGAGAGGAAGCCAATGCCACCTTTAGCTTTTATAGAGAATGTAAGCGTGGTGAGACATTTGCTCTTAACGGTGTTATCTTACATGAGTTGTATTTTGAGAATTTAGGAGGCGGTGGAGGAATGAATACTCCGAATCCATCGGTAACAGAGCAGATAGAAATGGATTTTGGCAGCTATGCATTGTGGAAGGAGGACTTTGTGGCTACTGCAAAGGCAAGTAGAGGCTGGGCAATACTAATCTACGATCAAAGAAGCTACAGGCTTAGAAACATCAGTTTAGATTCTCATGATTTAGGAAATATTGCATATTCTGCACCAATTCTTGTACTTGATGTTTATGAGCATGCATATTTTCTTCAGTATGCTGACAAAAAAACAGAATACATCAACCGCTTCATGGAAGATATTAACTGGGAAGTGGTCGGTCAAAGAATGGGTATATATTGAATAGGTACCAGGTACGGTGCCTGGCACCGTGCCTGGCACCGTACCTGGCACCGTTACATTTTTGTGATTGTGTCAGGTACCGATTTCGAGGATTGCTCACAGTATACGCAGCGGTAGGTGCCCTTTTCTTTATTTGTCAGCTTAAAGGATTGTGATATACCGTTTTCTACTGAGGTTATGCATCTGGGGTTCTTGCAGATTAATACATTATCGACATATACGGGAAGCTTGGGATTCTTCTTTTCTATGATTTCACCGTTCTCAATGATATTGATGGTTATTTTGTGATCTAGCGCACCAAGAATATCAAGGTTAATTCCGTTTAAGGTTCCTTCGATCTTTATTATATCTTTTCGTCCCATCTTATTACTTCTTGCGTTTTTTATAATAGCAACGCTGACGTCTATATTCTCCAGATTAAGATAGGTGTAGATTTTCATTGCTCCACCAACCTTAATATGGTCTATTACGATTCCCTGATTTAATACACCGATATTTAGCATATAGGCCTCCCTTCGCTTTCTTGTAACAGCAACATTATTAATGCCATTCTTACATATACTCCAAACTGAGCTTGTTTAAAGTATACAGCTCGTGGGTCTTGATCTACCTCAACTGAAATTTCATTTACTCTTGGCAGTGGATGTAAGATTAGCATGTCCTCTTTTGCAAGAGACATTTTTCGGGCGTTCAGGATATAGGTGTCTTTTAGTCTGATGTAATCCGCTTCATTGAAGAAGCGTTCCTTTTGAACCCTAGTCATATATAGGATATCAAGGTCCGGGATAGCTGCTTCCAGGCTTTTAACTTCCTTATATGGGATATTCTGTGGATCAAGGATTTGTTCCTTGATATATGACGGGATCTTCAGCTCTTCCGGTGATATAAGGACGAAATTAATATTTTTATATCTAGATAAAGCTCCTATGAGTGAATGAACGGTTCTTCCAAACATTAAATCGCCACAAAAACCAACGGTAAGATTTTCGAACCGTCCTTTAAGATTTTTAATTGTAAGTAAATCAGTAAAGGTCTGTGTGGGATGATTATGACCGCCGTCACCGGCATTGATTACTGGAATGGAAGAATGGAGAGATGCAACATAGGGAGCACCCTCCTTGGGATGACGAATAGCACAAATATCTGCATAAGAGGATATAACACGTATCGTATCGGCAACACTTTCGCCTTTTGAAGCTGAACTAGCATCTCCTGATGAAAAACCGAGAATGCTTCCACCTAGGTTTAACATAGCGGCTTCAAAGCTTAATCTTGTTCGGGTGCTAGGTTCATAGAATAGGGTTGCCAATTTCTTTCTATGACATGCCTCCGAATATTTTTTTGGATCCTTGATGATATCTTCAGCTAAGTCTAGAAGCTCATCTAATTCAGCTAGGGTAAGATCGGTGGGACTGATGATATGCCTCATAAGCTACCTCCGTTTTTAATATTGAGTGAGTTATTACTTTATCCTAACTAATAATTCTAGTATATCTCATGTAAAAAAACAATCTATTTTAAAGAAGTATTTATCAAATAATCTAATACAATACATAAGTATTTATAATATATCTTTAAAATGATAATAGATTAAATAGGTCAAATAACAAATGATCAAACAGATTAAATAACACTAATAAAATTACACTTTTTTCATTTCATGTGGTATAATAATAAGATACAATATTTTGCATTTATTAAATCAAACATTATAATTTTGATATAGATTCATAAGAAAGGTGTGCACTATGATTCAGATTTCACGGACAGGTATCAGAAACCTGGCATCCAATGATACGGTTTATGCTAGAGGCTTACAATACTATAAGGAAAATCGTGTTGTCAGCGCGTCTTATTCCAATACGGCAAAGCTTTATCGTTTGGAGGTAAAAGGGAATTATAAATATTCTGTCTCTGTTGAGGAACAGGAGGACGGGTCTTTCGATTATAGCTGTAATTGTCCGTCCAGACTAAAGGACCAAGGTGCGTGTAAGCATGTGGTTGCCTCCTTATTATTTATATTAAAGTATCAGGAAAGGACTATGCTTTCTGAGACAAAAAGTCCTGAGGAAAGAAAAATAATTCAAATAATTGATTATTTTGCCTCTCAGGAGGATAGCAATATTATCGGCGAAACCTTTGGGTTAGAACCGATTATAAGTATTCCCCAGATGATCAAAGGCGACAATGCCAAAGCTTATGTATCATTTCGAGGGGGAAGTAACCGCAAATATAAAATTCAGACTATAAAGAAATTCCTGTCTGACTTATATAATAATGAAAGCTTTACCTTGGGTAAGGAATTTAACTTTGTCAGTGGAGAGAGTACATTTGATAAGCCATCCCAGGTTATTCTAGATTATATTTTAGATGTGTATGAAATCCAAGAGGTGATTAACAGCTCACATTTTTCCAAGATATTTTCAAAATCTCAGATTATTATGACTAAGAACATGCTACTTAAGTTCTTGGGACTCTTAGATGGAAATGCTTTCTCATTAGAGCTTTATGGCAGAGTATATCCCGAGGTTTCTTATGCCAAGGCAAATCCTAAGATATCCTATCAGCTTACAATGGACGAGGAAGCTATATTTGTTGATTATAAAGGTAAAGAGGCTGTAATTCCTGTCACAGATACGGGAGAGTTGCTTTATCACGATGGGGTTATATATCAGCCAGACAAAAGTTTTATCCGGAATTTTAAGCCCTTTTATAATACCCTTGGCAGGGATAGAGAACCTTTGGTTTTCAAAGGGGAGAGTAAGAACAGCTTTTTGGAGCATGTGCTTCCAAGAATAAGTGAGACTATGGAGCTGGAGGTTCCCGAAGAGTTAAAGAATCGTTATATTTCAGAGGATTTGGATGCAAAGATTTATTTTGACAGACACAAATACGGTATAAAGGCTGAGCTTCGTTATCGATATGGAGAATATGAGTTCAATTCCTTTGGAAATGCTTCCTCAGGCTCATATATAATTGTCCGCCAAAGAGAGAGCGAGGACGACATTACTGCTGAGATTCTAAAGCTCGGATTTGTTCCATATAAGAATTACTACCTTCTAAAAGATGAGGATAGAATATATGAATTCTTGTCAGGCAAGGTTATGGACCTTGAGGTAGTTGCTAATCTATATTATTCCGAGGACTTTAAAAAGCTTGGGATTCGCCCGCCCGGTAACTTCAGTGCCAATGTAAGGGTAAATAGCGGCATTAATCTTTTAGAGCTGGATTTTTCTTTTGGGGACGTACCCAAGGAAGAAATCAGAAATCTAATTCATGCCTATCAGGTTAAGAAGAAATATTATCGCTTAAAGAACGGTAGCTTTATTAATCTTGAGGAAGGAAATGTTGATGAATTATCAAAAATACTTTTTTCCTTGAATATTAGTAGCAAAAATTTTGAAGAGAACAAACTCTTACTCGATAAGCAACATGCAGTATATCTTGATAAGGTATTTACAGACAAAAAACTAGAGCTTTATAGAGACCAGGATTTTACAGCCCTGACTGAAAATATTCTAAATCCTTCCGTTACGGATTTTAAGGTACCTGATGAAATCCAGGCTGAGCTTCGCCCATATCAAATTACCGGTTACAAATGGCTTCGTACCTTGGCAGAGCATGAACTTGGCGGCATCTTGGCAGATGATATGGGATTAGGTAAAACATTGCAGTCCATTGTATTTATTGCTTCGATCCTTATGGAGGGAAGAGAGAAAAACAAGCCTCAACCACACTTTCTGATTGTTTGTCCTACTTCATTGACATATAACTGGCAGGATGAGATGGAGAATTTTGCACCTTTTATTAGGACAGCTGTGGTTAGCGGAACACCGCAAGAGCGCAAGGAAGCCATAGAGAAGTACAAAGACTATGATGTTCTTATTACCTCTTATCCATTAATAAGAAGAGATGTTACAATCTATGAAAATATTAATTTTCATACGGTTTTTATTGATGAAGCACAATTTATCAAAAATGATTCCTCCTTAAATGCAAAATCAGTAAAGAGATTAAAGGCTAATCATAGATATGCGCTCACCGGTACCCCTATTGAGAACAGCTTGTCTGAGCTTTGGTCGATATTTGATTATATAATGCCCGGATATTTGCATAGTCATTCCAAATTCGTAGAGTATTTTGAAAAGCCCATCCTAAAGGATGATAAGGAGGCTTTGGAGGATCTGCATCAGCACATTTCTCCCTTTATACTTCGTCGTATGAAGAAGGATGTTCTTACCGAGCTTCCTGATAAATATGAATCTAAAATGCTTACAGATCTTTCTTTCGAGCAAAAGAAGGTATATTTGTCTTATCTTGATAATATCAGAAACGATATCCATTCCGAGCTGTCTGATGGAGGGTTAGACAGGAGTAGAATGAAGATTTTAGCGGCTTTAACAAGATTAAGACAGATTTGCTGTCATCCGTCTACATTTTTAGAGAATTATCAAGGCGGTAGTGGAAAGCTGGATTTACTTATGGAGCTTATTCCCGAGGCCATAGCCAATGATCATAGAATTTTGGTATTTTCTCAGTTCACTTCCATGCTTAGGATTATTGAGGATGAGCTTAAGGATATGAATATTTCATATTTTTATCTGGAGGGTTCTACACCTACAGAGGAGCGTAATGAAATTGTTAAGCGTTTTAATAACGGAGAAGGTAAGGTATTCTTGATATCATTGAAGGCCGGGGGTACGGGTCTCAATTTAGTAGGTGCTGATACCGTTATTCACTATGATCCCTGGTGGAATCCAGCAGTGGAAGAGCAAGCGACCGACCGGGTATACAGGATTGGACAGCAGAATAAAGTTCATGTGTTGAAGCTGATTACCAAGGGAACGATTGAAGAAAAGATATTCAAACTGCAAAGAAAGAAAAAGGAGCTGTCAGATTCGATCATCAGCTCCAAGGAAGTATTTATAAATACATTATCAAGAGAAGAGTTAGAGGAATTGTTTAATCCTATGTAAAAATATAATTACTAATCAGCTTATTCGCGAATAGTCCTCATAACTCTTCGTAGTAGTGAGCCAAAGGTTATGGCTAATACTATTTTGAGTAAATCAAATGCTATAAAAGGGAATACGCATACGGTCAGTGCATAAGCTATAGTGGAGCCTGATACATAGCTAAACCATAAGGTTCCAATAAGATAGCAGATAAAAAGTGAAATAATCATGCCCAGTGTAGCTATTGCTAGCTGGGCTATTT
>SHOH01000218.1 GCA_004294845.1 Anaerolineaceae bacterium | reverse complement strand
AACTTCCGTTATAAGTGCTGTTACATTAACAAATCCTGAGGAAGTTTATAACTTCCGTTATAAGAAATGAAATAAAAACAATATATTGAGGAGGTTTGTCATGGACAAAGAAAACATTAATAGAAGAAGACAGGAGCCACCAAGGCCCGAGTTTCCTAAAAGAGCTGTAGTAACTGCAGGCATGCCTTATGGTAATAAAGAGCTTCATTTCGGACATATCGGGGGTGTATTTATTCATGCCGATGTGTTTTCCAGGTTTTTAAGGGATAGGATCGGTAAGGATAATGTTGTATTTGTGTCAGGTACCGATTGCTATGGATCGCCGATATTGGAAAGCTATAGAAAGGCTTGTGAGGATGAGGGTTATAAGGGTACTATTGAGGAATATGTAACTGAAAACCATATAAAGCAGAAGAAGACTCTGGAAGATTATGAAATTGGCATAAATCTATATGCTACATCAGCTTTTGGTAGAAGCGGTGAAATCCATGACAAGGTATCTAAGGAAGTATTTGACCTTCTTTATGATAAGGGATACCTTGATAAGTTATCCACACCACAGTTTTTTGACCCTGAATTTAAGGTACTCTTAAACGGACGCCAGGTTGTGGGCGAATGTCCTATCGAGGGCTGTAGATCCGATGTAGGCTATGCTGACGAATGCTCATTAGGTCATCAGTATATGCCGTCTGAGCTTATTAATCCTAAAAGTGCTCTTTCAGGGAAAACTCCTGAGATTATTAAGGTAACTAACTGGTATTTTAAGCTGGAAGAGTTCCAGAAGCTTCTTGCTGATAGAGTGGATTATCTTAGAAAGAATACAAACTCCAGAAAATATTTGCTTAATACCATGGAAGAATTTTTAAGGGAACCAATGATATATATTAAGAAGAATCAGCTTCCTAAGCTTAAAGAGATAATAGATAAACTACCTGAACATGAATATATAGAGGAAGAGAAGAAGCCTTCTGTAACCTTAGTATTTAATAACCTAAGTGACAGAGAAAAAGCTACCGAGATTATTTCAAAGCATGGAGTGAATTTCCGTACAGGAAAGACCTTGGTACCCTTCCGTCTGACAGGAAATATCGAATGGGGTGTAAAGACACCGGTTAAGGAAGGTCTGGAGGATCTAACCTTCTGGGTATGGCCAGAATCCTTGTGGGCTCCCATATCATTTACAAGAACCTATCTGGAAAATAGTGATGCATCCTCAAAGGATTGGAAGGACTGGTGGTGCTCTAAAGATGCAAATGTCTATCAGTTTATCGGAGAGGACAATATATATTTCTATGGAATAGCCGAGATGGCTATGTTCATGGCATTACAAGACGAAGAGCCTAGCATACTACCAAAGGATGGAGAATTAATACTCCCTCATCTGATAGCTAATAATCACGTACTGTTCATGGATAAGAAGGCAAGCTCTAGCTCAGAAATCAAGCCTCCCATGGCGGCTGAGCTTCTAGATCATTATACAAATGAACAGCTTAGAATGCATTTTATCAGCTTTGGTCTTGACAATAAGAGCGTAAGCTTTCAGCCTGCGGTCTATCAGACTGAAGAAATAGAGGGGATTGATCCTGTACTTAAGGAAGGAAATCTTCTGACAAATGTATATAACAGATTAATCCGTTCCTGCTTCTACACAGCTCAGAAATACTATGATTCCCATATTCCTGAGGGTAAGGTTGTCAGTCAAGAGATTTTAGAGGAAGCCAAGAAGGTTATTCTAAAGTATGAAAGACATATGTATAATCACGAATTTCATAGGATATCCGATTTGTTGGACAGCTATATCCGTACCAGCAACAAGTATTACGTTAATAATATAAGGACTGCCGATAATAATGATGACGATGCCCTTCGCAGTCAGGTACTGATTGATTCTCTATATGCCGTACGTGTTACCGCAACATTGGTACATCCACTTGCGCCAAGCGGTGCTGATATGGTGAGAGAGTATCTTGGAGTTGATGAGAGAATCTGGGATTGGAATACAATATTCGAACCCTTAGATTATTTTATTCCTAACATCAAGGAGCATAAGCTGAAATTTCTTGAACCTAGGGTGGACTTCTTCAAGAAGCATGACAGTCAGTTGATTGAATAATTAATTGGTACCAGGTACAGTACCTGGTACCAAATTGGAAATATCAAATTGGAAATACAGAACTGGGAGCTAGACTAGACCTAATATAACAGGATTAGCCTAGCTTCCTTTTAACCTTACTATTGATATGTATGAACACTCAGCTAAGGAACTGGGACGGTTTCAAGGCAGGCTATACGCCGAGCAGCCTGCTATACTGAAGACAATCACAAATGTTAATTATTACTGGTAGAGAATTATAAATTTACCGAATCACCAAATGAAAAGGTCCTTAGTCTTAATACACTTCAA
>SHOH01000086.1:6453-13059 GCA_004294845.1 Anaerolineaceae bacterium | reverse complement strand
AGTAAGCGTGATTTTAACATATTCATTAAAAAATAGCAATCAAAAAAGGTGCCAGTTACCATCGTCAACCACAATGTGTCTCATAGTTGACAATGGTGCCTGACACCATTAGTTGACAACGGTGCCTAACACCATAAAATTTCTATATTGTAAAAACTTGAATAGCATTTTCTAATATCTTTGCATTGTCAGCAAGTTCAGCCGCAGCATTTCTCATTCTTTCTACAGCATCTATCTGATTAAGTGCTGTTGCACTAACTTCCTCTGTCGCTGCCGCACTTTCCTCAGAAACAGCTGAAATATCCTGAATTGCATCTATGGAGTCTTCTTTTGCTGCCTCGATTGCCTTAATACCTATAGAAATATTATTCAAATTACTAACAAGATTATTAACGTGACCATTAATTGAATTAAATATCTCATTGGTACTAGTTAAGGCAAGAGTTTGAGTTTCAACTATATCTTCAGCTTCCATGGCTGTATCTATAGTCTCCTTGGTTTGCTTTGCAATATCTTTTACAACCTTTTGAATTTGATTAGCTGCCTGTAGGGATTGATCAGCAAGCTTACGTATCTCAGCTGCTACAACCGCAAAACCTTTACCTGCTTCTCCGGCTCTTGCAGCTTCAATAGAAGCATTAAGGGATAGCAGGTTTGTTTGGGCTGCAATATCATTAATTATTGATACAAATTCGGCAATATTCTTAGATTGCTTTTCGAACTCCTGTATCTTTATAATAATATTCTGAGTAATATCTGATGTTGCTTTGGACTTGACATTAAGCTCATCAATTATAACAATACCCTTGTTTGTAACAGTTTTAGTGTCCTCTGCTATCTTTTCTATCTCTCCTGTATTATTATAAACCTTATCGACTTGCTCTGAAAGTCCTGACATTTGTAGAAGACATTTCTCTGTGTCAGAGGACTGCTGGACAACGCCTTTTTCAATCTCATCAATTGTCTGAGCTATGCCCTTGGTAGCTATTAAGAGATTCTCCGAAGTATCAGATAAGGAATCTGCGGAGATATTCACTTTGGATCCAACCTCTTGAACTTCGCCTATTAGTTTCCTCATACTAGTAAGCATGTCCATCATTCCGTTACCAAGAGTTCTGAACTCATCTTTTCTTTTGGTATCAAACTTAGTTGTTAGATCACCTTTAGAAGCCTGGTTAATTGATTTCATTAAGTTGCTGATGGCAACACTTAATCCACCGGCAATTAACACTGCTGTTACAATCGCTATTATACTGGCTATTGTAACAAACCAGACATTAAGGCTTTTGATATCTTGAACTTGACTTAAAATTGTAGACCTGGGAATCAAGGAACAAACAACTAAATTGGCATCAGCCACCTTACTATAGAGGAATAAATGCTCTTCTCCATTGTAAGTTTCATAGAAAAATCCATTATCATCCTGCCCATTTAATACATCCTGAAATTTGGAAAGGGTAGAAAATACATTTTCTTCTGATGATCCGGCAATAATCTCACGACCGTCACCAGTTACAAAGCCTGTTATGCTACCTTCTCCCAAATCATATTGCCCAAACATATCAATTACCTGTTCCATGGAAACATCTACTATAACATAACCGTTGTTATTATTCATCTTCCTGAATATAGACAAGGCATAATCGTCAGTAGTATATTTTACATCTCCATTAACTAACTTTTCATCTAAACCGGGATGACTTCCCAGCCATGCATATGCATTTTTACTGGATTCTAATAATTTACCTTGCTCAGACTCTGCAAATGCATTATATAAGGTGTCATTTATCGGAGTTTCTGTTGAAATCCCTTTTCCATTTTGTCCTAATAAATGAACTCCTGCAATAAATGGATTAGTGTTCTTTGCTAGAATTATAGCAGTTTCCATTTCAGATTGTTGACTTAACACTGTTAAGTTTAAAGCATCATTATCGCTACTCTTTTTATTATAATATACCCTTACATTCGGATCTGATATTAGCTCCAGTGTCTTTTCTTCAATAATCTTTAATCCAAAACCTAAATAATCACTACCAGCATTTAAGGTTCCTTTTGAGCTATTCTCATAATTACTTATAATTGCTGTCTCGGATTTTCCGTAAGATATTAAGCCGTATACACCAAGCATTACAACCGGTATAAGCAAACCTATAAGTAATCTAACTCTAATGCTAAATACTTTAGAAAGAATATTTGATGACACTTTAAACTTAGATAAAACCTTAGATATCGTATCTTTAAGTCTTAACTTCCCCTTCATTTTGCGGCCCCCTTATACGTTAATAAAATTAATTAGCACAATATGCTAAAATCGTTTTTATTTAATGTTATTATAAACTATTTTGTCAGTATTTACTAGTCCATTTGTCAAAAATTATTAAAATAAATGTTAAAAGGACTAAAAATGGTACCAGACACCATTATCAACTGTATAATTTGCACAGTCGATGGTGGTAGCTGGTACCATGTAAGAATAATATAAAATTTTCAATCTTATTTACTTGATCTGATTAATTTCATAACCCATTTCCTCAAGGATATCAAGAACCGAATAATCACTGATGTAATGACCTGTTCCTACCACTACAAAGTAAGTGGTGCTGCCTCCTGCATTAAGGAACTCATCAATCTTTTTGGCCATTCCTTTATCTCTATCAGTAAATATTTTATAAAAATATTCTTCCATTAAAGCTACAATTTCCTTATCCTCTTCATCCATATCTGGGACTTCGGAAGCTACCAATAATGGAGCAATATCTCTCATGAATCCCTCTACATCACCCTCATGCCAATAATCGAGAATAATATTAATTGCTTGATTACCACCTTCAACTTTTACTCCTTGCATCATATCTATAATTGAATCCATGGTAGAATCCAATAAATATTCTGCCAATTTATCGGAGAAGCTGTCAAGAAGCTTAATCTGCAATTCATAACTTTCTAGCTCGACTATCGGTTTTTCGGCAAAATACGCATCAAGTAGGAACTTCATATCTACACCTAATTGGGCAGCCTTTGTAGCTTCATCTATAGAAGCTTCTGATGTATTACTCAAGCCCACAAATGTATTAAATAAAGCCCATGGCTTAAACAATGCAAGTACTTCTTCTTCTAAACCGAAAGCCGCTCCTACCTGAATGGTCTTTACATAGGTCTCTTCAGATACATGGTCAATTAAGCTTGTTCCGTCATTATACATCCCATAGGTCATAAAGAGATTATTAACATCCACTGAGGTGTCCAATAAATTCACTTCTACCCCGAGCACATCTGACTCAGCAAATGCTTCAAGCATCTTATTAGAAAAAGGGTATATATCATAATCAGCCATATGAATAGAGCCTAATAAATATACCTTATTATCTCCTGACTCGATTTCCCATAAAAAGCCTTTGCTGGCTGCATCCAGAGCATCATACATATAAGTAATCAATCTGGTAGCAATAACACAAGCCTGCTCTACAGTACAGATATCTTTTAGGGAAAGTCCTCCTTCATTACCTGTATAAATGCCGTACTTAGCCATATAATCCAAAGCCTTGCCATCCTCGGTAATACCGATATCTTTATTAAACTCATAGTTTGAAATCATTAGATATAAAGCTTCCAAGACCTCTTCAACCGTCATATCATCTGATAAATTATAAATTTGCTCATTATAATTAACAACACTTTCCGATGAATTAAGCTTTATGCGTATACCTGCCATTAATACCCTAAGCTGTGCATGAGTAATCGGATCTTGCATACCCTTTTTATACCATCTCTGAGGATATATATTATATGTATCTCCGACAACCAGATCCTCAAAAGCCCATTGGCTATAGGTTGGCTGAGCCACATCTGCTTCTTGAGCAAATGCACTATTAGCTGGTAATACCGTAAGTAACATAGATATTATAAGCAATAATGATAAAAATCTTTTTTTCATTTACAAACCTCCTCGAACATTTTATATTTTTTGACTACATATAACGGAGGTTTTACCTCCTAGAAAAATTTTATTATTTCACTACATATAACCATTAAAACTATTTTAGGCTAATTACCCATATCTGTCAAATATATCCTTTGAAAAAATATAAAAATAAAGCTACTTTAGTAGACAGTATTATGTCATTCTAAAGTAGTTCATATGTCGGTACCAGGTACGGTACCTGGTACTATTTTCATTCATACGGTGCCAGGTACTGTTTTGGTACCTGGCACCGTATTCTGAAATCAAACTAGTTTTGTTTTACATCCCTCATACTAAAGGATACTCTACCCATCTTATCCTGTCCTAAGCAGACTACCTTAACCTTATCTCCCAAGGTCAGAACATCTTCCACATGATCAACTCTCTGTTTAGATATCTTGGATATATGAACCAAGCCTTCTTTGCCGGGAGCAAATTCTATGAAGGCTCCAAAATCCTTTATGCTGATAACCTTACCTTCATAAATCTTACCCTCTTCAAATTCAGTAACTATCATCTGTACAATGCCTAATGCTTCATTTATGCTTTCCTTATCCACACCGCATATAGACACAGCACCGTCATCGTCAATATCTATCTTAACTCCGGTCTGCTCAATGATTGCGTTGATTGTCTTTCCTCTTTGTCCAACCACTTCACCAATCTTAGCTGGGTCAATCTTAATCTGTACAATCTTTGGTGCATAAGGTCCAACCTCAGGCCTTGGTTCGGAAATAACCGGTGCCATAATATCATCTATGATATAGGTTCTTGCTTCCTTGGTTCTATATATAGCTTTTTCAATAATATCTCTTGTTAAGCCATTAATCTTAATATCCATCTGAATAGCTGTAATACCCTTATGAGTACCTGCTACTTTAAAGTCCATGTCTCCGAAGAAATCCTCAAGGCCTTGAATATCTGTAAGAATAATATAATCATCATCAGAATCTCCGGTAACCAGTCCAACTGATATACCAGCAACCATTCCTTTAATAGGAACACCTGCAGCCATCAAGGATAAGGTGGATGCACAGATACTTCCCTGAGATGTTGAGCCATTAGACTCCAATACCTCGGAAACTGTACGAATAGCATAAGGGAATTCTTCTTCCGTAGGAAGCACAGGTACCAATGCCTTTTCAGCCAAAGCGCCGTGACCAATTTCACGTCTACCGGGACCTCTGGAAGGTCTGGTCTCACCTACTGAATAGGAAGGGAAATTATAATGATGCATATATCGCTTCCCTGTCTCATTCTCGTCAATCCCGTCCAGTCTTTGGGTTTCAGCTAATGCTCCTAAGGTGGTAATAGTTAAAACCTGTGTCTGACCACGGGTAAACATACCTGAACCATGGGTTCTGGGTAAAATGTCAACCTCAGCCTCAAGCTTACGGATTTCATCAAGTTTTCTGCCATCAGGACGTTTTCCATCCTTTAAGATCATCTTACGAACAGTCTTCTTCTGGAAAAGATATATTGCTTCACCTAAAACATCAAGCCATTCAGGGTGATCTTCTTCATAGCGGGCTGTTAATCTCTCTGTAATCTCTCTTATATTAGCTTCTCTTACCTGCTTCTCGTCTGTAAATACAGCCTTCTCCATACCCTCGGGAGTAATAAAACTAACCATATCCTCATATAAGCCTTCAGGAAGCTCGGATTTGGTGTACTCATGCTTAGGCTTACCACAATCGGCAACAATCTTGTCAATAAATTCAATAATAGTTCCGTTGAGTTCATGAGCTGCATATATAGCCTCAATCATTTTAGCTTCAGGAATTTCATTACAAGCTGCTTCTATCATAACAATCTTATCCTTTGTAGAAGCAACAGTCAGAGTCATTTCTGATTTTTCTCTCTGTTCAGAATTGGGATTAAATACGAATTCTCCATCTACCATACCTACTATGGTAGAAGCGATCGGCCCATCAAATGGTATGTCGGATATGCATGTTGCAATTGAGGATCCAAGCATGGCTGTAATCTCCGGCGGGCCATCCTGATCAACACAGAGCACAAGATTATTTAAGCTTACATCATTCCTATAATCATCAGGAAATAAAGGTCTCATGGGGCGGTCAATGACACGGGATGTAAGAATAGAGTTCTCCGATGGTCTACCCTCTCTCTTAATAAAGCCTCCTGGAATTTTACCTACTGCATAAAGCTTCTCTTCATACTCAACACTTAGAGGAAAGAAATCAATTCCTTCTCTAGGCTTATCGGATGCTGTAGCAGTAGACAATATTACCGTATCGCCATAATGCATCAAAACAGCTCCATTTGCCTGAGCAGCCATTCTTCCTACTTCTACTGTAAGGGTTCTGCCTGCGAGTTCCATTGAATAACTTTTGTACATATTTTGGTTCTCCTTCATATATGATTTGAAAGAGCCGGAGGCACCGAAACTACTGAAAAACCTACCGATTACCAAGAATCAATAACCTTTTCAGAAGTCTCGGGTTGTCCTCTCATGGCTCTAACTATATTATTATAGCATTATTATTACCATTATGCTACAAATATTTTCCTATGAATCAAATTTCGGTACCAGGTACACTCAATTTCGGTACCTAGTACACTACGATTTGGTACCTGGTACCGAAATGAGGCACCGGAATTTATGCCACTATATTTCTAAG
>SHOH01000086.1:0-6353 GCA_004294845.1 Anaerolineaceae bacterium | reverse complement strand
TTTGGTACCTGGTACCGAAATGAGGCACCGGAATTTATGCCACTATATTTCTAAGCCATTTCTTCTTTTTATAACGAATAAAACCTAATATAAGCTTATATACTTCTTCTACTAATATCATAGCATATACGATATGTACAGGAAGCTGAAGTATCAGTCCTCCAAGCACTGCCATTGGAATACCTATTAGCCATACACTGGTTACATCTAGGAACAATGTTGCCTTGGTGTCTCCACCGCTTCTAAGGATTGCAACAATAAATAGGGTGTTGAGCATCCTAATTGGCATATTTATCGCAAAAACTGTAATACAGAGCTTAACATATTTGAGAACCTCTTCTGATACATCAAAGATAGAGGCAACAGGGTTTCTTAATAGGAACACAGCCACTGCACCAACCACCGATAATGCGAACATCATGGCAATATAATTCTTAGCATGTTCCTCGGCTTTATCAAGCTTATCAGAACCCAGTTCATTACCGAGTAGAACCGCCGCGGCATGGCATATTCCAAAGAAGAATACTAATGCCATCTGTTCCACCGTAGAGGTTATGGTAATTGCTGCAGTTGCCGCATCCCCCATTCGACCATATACAAGTGAATACATGGTTACACCAAGTCCCCATACAAATTCGTTTATAATAACAGGAGCAGCAGTATTAAAATATTTACTAAGAAATATCTTGTTGATAAATGCAGCACCTTTTTCCTTAGCTCTGTCATATTTTAAATGAACGAAATCTCCAAGCTTCCCATCCCCGGTCTTATGACTATATACCAAGAATAATAAGACTCCACATTCAACAATTCGCGCAATTAAAGTAGCAAGTGCCGCACCTGCTACACCCATCTTAGGAAATCCCATATTACCATAGATGAGAGCATAGTTTAAGAATACATTTACCAGTATTGATATTGAAGTGATTATCACAGGTAGCTTTACATAGCTCATACTTCGGAGTACTGATACATAGGTCATAGTTACCGCCGTTAAGGGATAACTGAATACAATAATAATCAAATATTTTGCACCCTCTGATATGGTTCCCTCCAGAGGAGTAAAGATACTCATAACAAGTTCCGGTGCAAAGAATCCTGGTATAGCAAAAAGTAATGATCCTCCTATGCCAATATATAGCGAAACCTTGAGAACCCTCTTGATATTCATAAGCTCACCCTTACCGTAATACTGGGCTGAGAGGACACTGGATCCGCTGCTGACTCCAAACATCAGCAAGGCAAATACAAAAAACAATTTGTTAGCAAGACCTACCGCAGCAATACTGGTTTCTCCCAGCTGGCCTATCATTAAGGTGTCAACGAGATTCACCAGGTTATTTAATAGATTCTGCAATACGATTGGTATGGTAATGGCAAATGTCTTTTTAAGAAAGTATTTATCATTCCAAATAATTTTAAATCGATTCATATTATGTCCTCTTCATTCAAAAATGATCATCTTAATCATCGGGTGTCAGGTACTAATCATCGGGTGTCAGGTACAGAATTTGGTGCTTGGTACCGATGTTAATTTTCAACAAAAAAGCTGCCCCATAAAACATACGGAACAGCTTTCTACATTTAATCTGATTATTTTCTTAAGCCTAAACGTTCAATCAGTTCACGATAACCTTCAATATTGGTCTTCTTAAGGTATTCCAAAAGCCCTCTTCTTTGACCAACCATTTTAAGAAGTCCTCTTCTTGAATGATGATCCTTCTTGTTGTTCTTCAAATGCTCTGTTAACTCAACAATTCTTACTGTTAACAATGCAATCTGGACCTCTGGTGAACCGGTATCTTCCGGTGTTCTACCATATTGTTTGATTATTTCTGCTTTTCTTTCTTTACTGATCATTCTAATTCCTCCTTTAATATTAACCGCCAAATACTAAGAAAAGGTCGGAGTGTCCTAATTCTGGGTATTGGCTACTCAATGTACAACAGTTATATTAACATAATACATTATTCTTTTCAACTACAAAATAATAATACGATGTAAAAATATATCCAAGACAAAACTATTTTATTATTGATCCACAAGAAGCGCAAAACTTTGCTTGACTATTATTTAGATTACCGCAGCTTGGACAAGCTACTTCAAGCTTCTTATCACCCATCTGTGGCTGGGCAGGTTGTGGCGCTGCAGGTGATACCGGTGGCTGCTGATTTACTGGTGCTTGTGGAACAGGTATCTGCTGGTTTACTGGTGCCTGTGGAGCCGGCGGCTGTTGGTTTACAGGTGCCTGAGGTTTTTGAAATACATGTCCCTGTGGTGCATGTGGTTGACCACTAACAGGTGGCTGACCGTAAGGTGCTACCGGTGGCTGATTATATGTAGAAGCTTGTTTTTTTGGCTTGGGTGCTGCTTCCCCTAGAACTGTTTTTACAAAAAATAGATTCATGTCCTTTTTAAACAAAGCCATTATTATGAATAAGCCAAATATAACTACTAAAGCAATATCTACAATAAGTAAACCGTATGTATATAATGCATTAAACGCTCTTTGGAAGAAATTAATCTCATAAAAAAAGTCACCAATATTATTAATATTATTGAATCTTCCTCCAAAAACCATATTAATAAATGACTCCAATATATCAAATAAAAAATACAAAAGATGAAAAAGTGTTGCAAAGATGTAGGAATGCTTGACTGCATTCTTTACCTTGTCGTCAAACTGTAATGAGAACACAGCTCCGGCAAATAGTATTGCTATCAGTAATGTGCCTGATAGACTCCTGACTAGTGAAAAGCCTATAAAGTAAGCTAAAATAATAAGGATAGTTACAGGTATACCAAAATTCTTTTTCTCGTAAACTTTTTCCATAAAAATTACTCCCCTTCCTATAATTTTATTACATAAATATTACCATAATAGAACTACTCAGTCAATGATACTAAATTCCGAAAAATTTCCTACCAAAAGCCAAATCCTCTTCCATCTTTAGCTTTAAATCCTCCATATTATCGAATTTAATCTCAGGTCTTTCATAGGTTAGAAGCTCAACTTCAATCTCTTGACCATATAAATCTTTGTCAAAATCAAATATATATGTCTCGACACCCTTATGCTTTTCTGCTCCGACCGTAGGCTTATATCCGATATTCGTCATGCCGGGATAAGAAATCCCATCTATAATAGTCCTAGAAGTATACACACCACAGGGAGGTAAAAGCTTATTTGCCGCCGGTGTCAGATTGGTCGTTGGCATCCCTAAGGTTCTGCCGATTTTCCTTCCATGAAGAACCTTACCATGAATATAGTAAGGCTTACCTAGCATTGCATTGACCTCTTCCATATTTCCCTTTTCCAGCTCATTTCTTATGTTAGAGCTGCTGATTACGGTATCCTTCCAGCTCTTCTTTTCAAAGGCTATAACCCTAAATCCATACTTATCCTCCATGGTCTTAAGCATGTCCACGTCACCTCTACGGTTTTTGCCAAACCTAAAGTCATTGCCCACCACAATCACCTTCACATCCAGCTTATCTACCAGAATTTCTTTAATAAAATCCTCAGGTTCTATATTCTTTGTTTCTGATGAAAATGGATAGGAAATTAACACATCAAGTCCGCTGGATTTCAGCCTTCTTAACTTCTCTTCTTCTGTATATATAAGCTTCACTTCATTTTCCGATATTAGATTATATGGGTGATATAAAAATGTAAACATAACCGAAGTATAGCCTTGCTCCTTCAAGGACAGTACCTCGTCTATCAGCAATTGGTGTCCTTGATGAAGACCATCAAATTTCCCCAAGGTTACTGCACTGTTTTTTATATTAAAGTCTGTGTTTCCCGCTATATATTCCATATGTCCTCCGGTAAATCATTATAAAAACATTTTATCAGCATGAAATCTTTTGTCTACCTTATAATAACGATAAATACCAATAAAAACTCCACAAGAATCATAAACCCTAACTGAAATATTTATATCAGACGGCTCGGATTTCTGAAGGGCTTCTTCAATAAATTCTTGAATATTATCTAAATGCTCTTCTTTAAATGGATTTCCATTATGAATCAACTTACTGTATTTGTCATTCACAATAACCTTTGGATATGATAAAAACATATCGTCTATCATAAAGATATAATCATTGATTGTGCCTTGACGTACATATTCCTCCACTTGATTAAGACGAAGGGCATCTGCAATGTTAAAGCTTCCGACTCTTGACCTGATAAGACTTTTCATAACACCGCCACATCCTAGCACTTGACCGATATCATATAGAAGTGTTCGAATATAGGTGCCCTTACCACAATCAACCCGAAGCCTAACCTCATAATCCTGAAAGTCACATTCAAGAATTTCTATATTATGAATATCTACCCTACGAGGCATTCTTTCAACTACCTTACCCTGCCTTGCAAGCTCATATAATTTTTGTCCATTTACCTTCAGGGCAGAATACATAGGTGGTATCTGATCATAGCCCCCGATAAAGTTCTCTGCAGCCTTCTTAATTCGATCCAAGCTCATATCCACTCTGGACCTTCTAAGAATGGTTCCTGTCATATCCTGCGTATCGGTAACAATTCCAAGCTTAAGTACAGCTTCATATGTTTTATCCTTATCAACAATTAAATCTACCACTTTGGTGGCTTTACCAATGCATACGGGAAGTACACCCTCTGCTTCAGGATCCAAGGTTCCCGTATGGCCAATTTTCTTTATCCTTAATATACCTCTCATTTTCGCTACAACATCATGAGAGGTAAATCCTTTTTCTTTATTTATATTAATAATTCCATTAATCATATTATTAGTCCACCTAATAACCCACCGCCTAAACCTAGGGATTTAGGGGTTAGGAATTTCTTGTTCGCTATTAAACTGCTCCTCAATATGAGGAATAATACTGGCTATAGCATCATTAGCAGTGCCTTTTATACTAAAGCCTGCAGCTTTCACATGTCCGCCACCACCAAAGAAATGAGCAATCTTACTTACATTAACAAGACCGTTGGATCTGAGGCTTACTTTGTTATCACCGTCTTCTGTTTCATAGACAAATATGGCGACCTCGGTCCCCTTAGCAGTACGAAGCTGATCAATAATTCCGTCCAGATCGGTATGAGTCACCCCATAGAATTTCATTGTATCCAGATTGATACTGGAAGCAATTATTTTGCCATCCATAAGCAATACACTTTCAAAAAGTGCGCGACCAAGAATCTGCATCTGTGCATAGGTTTTCTGAGTAAAGGTCTCGTCTATAAGTTTGGTAAAATCAATGCCCTTTCTTATTAAGCTGGCAGCTATCTCCATGGTCTTGTCAGATGTACTTGTATGTCTGAATATACCGGTATCATGAATAATACCCAGATAGAGACTCTGTGCAATCTCCTTAGTTATACGGTTATAATCAAGTAAATTATAAATAACCTCACAGGTTGATGAGGCATCGGCAACCACATGATTTACATCCGCGAAATAATTATTAGTAATATGATGGTCAATACAGATTGTTCTTTTGGCAGATTTAAAATATTTTGTTGCATGACCAAGCCTATCCAAACTACTGCAATCCAATGTTATTAATACATCATAGGTATCATTATAATCATAGGAATGTCTGACAATATCAGTAGCTGAAAGGATATTAAATTCCTGACCAAATGGCTCCAGATATATATCGATCTGCTCCAAGCCAAGTTCATTACGACAATCCATAAGGTATTGATAAAGAGCAGTGCAAGAACCTATGCAATCACCGTCAGGTCTTATGTGTCCAGTAATTGCAACGCTTTTAGCAAGGGACAATTCACGTTCCAGTATATCCAGATTAAAAATGCTCATAATAATATCCTCTCAAATTACTTATTCGTCTTCTGTAGACATCCTCTTACTTCTTGTCATCATCAACTTCATCTTCGAAGTTGTCATCTTCATAGTCCTCATCATCATCGTCTTCATCTTCATCATTGTCGACATCAGAATTTGCAGATGATTGTGAGTTTATCTCATCAATTAATTTGGACATGTTCACACCGTATTCTATGGAATTGTCTAGAATAAAAGTCAATTCCGGTGTATTTCTTAGATTCAAACTCCTTGCTAATTGACCTCGCATGTAGGATGCTGCACTTTTTAATCCTTGGTAGGTTTCTTTCTTGGATTCCTCATCGCCCATAACGCTAATATATACCTTTGCTGTCTTTAAATCAGGAGCCACCTCAACATCTATCACTGATGTCATTGGATGAATCCTCGGATCCTTAATCTCCCTATTGATTAAAATGCTAAGCTCTTTTTTTACCTCACCGTTTATTCTGGTGTTCTTAATGCTGTTTTTCCTCATATAAATAACCATGCCTTTCTAACAGTCTGCAAACT
>SHOH01000003.1:62103-65263 GCA_004294845.1 Anaerolineaceae bacterium | reverse complement strand
TATCATAATCAAAGAACACCTCTAATCTTCGAAGCTTTGGATTATAAACCTTAGTTTCAAATAGATCCAAAATCCACTTCATTCTATCTGCGATCATTTTACTATGGTCGACCCGATATAACTCGGTATAAGCTTCAAATATATGAAGCAATGTATTCATGGTTCTTGTGGCCATCACACCATTTTCAGACAGCTTATCATTAGATATCGGTCTAAAGCATCTATCAAATGCCTCCAGATATCCTATATCATCTTTACATTTTGCTTCTACTAGCTCTACTATATCATAGGCAATGCCTAGAGCCTCTTTATTTTTCGATACTCCATAATAAGAGGCAAGAGCGTATATTGCGAATGCTTGATTATAAGTGTGCTTTATGTCATCTAGAGGCTTACCGTCATAATCAACAGACCAATAGACCCCTCCATATTCTCTGTCAAGTAAAGAATCCCTAAGGAATCTATAGGCATGTTCAGCATAAGAAAGACATTCCTCATCAGAAGTCACATCATAGGCATTAGAGAAAAACCATAGAATTCTACTGTTCAATATTCCACCCTTTAAAGCTTTTTTGTTAAGTCTCAAATCAAAGCTAAGTTTTCCATAAAAGCCGCCATATTCGCCATCCTTCATTCCTTTCCAGAATGGAATGATGTCCTCCACAAGATGTTTTTTAACATTATCAGTAAATATAGTAACTCCCCCTCTCTTTTGATACCTTTTTTGTACCAGGTACAGTTTACATATTGTAAATGTTACCAGATATCAATATAAATATAACTGTAATCTTAGAAAATATCAACATTACTTATCTTATCTAAATATCAACATTACTTATCTTATCTAGTTGACAAATCCATATCCTGGTGATAATATTACATTTAAATTTGAAAGGAATTTTATTATGAGGAATTCACAATCCAATAAGATGAATAGGGACAACGATTTCTAGCGCATGTATCTATGAGTTATCAATCATAGGTGCAGGCGCTCTAAGTCTTGTGCCTATGTGGAAATAGATTTTTTAGCCACATTGGTAGTTTCTTAACTGATGTGGCTTTTTTATATTTATTTATTAGGTAAGCAATTTCATGCTTAATAGTTAAGGGGAGTGATTAAATGAGACATAAAGACGATGTCTTCATGGATATGACCTTATATACATCTATACTATACATAATAATTCATAAATGGTAATCACAGATTAATATGTGGAAATGTCATATGTCAGATGGAGGTAAATATGAAGATAATAAATAAAGTTATTCAATCTACCAATATGGAATTCGAGAATATATCCGAGCATATCGGAAAAAGAATCACTCTTCACGGAAGTATTTATAAAATTAGAAAAATGAGTGGTTTTGCATTTGTACTGCTTAGGACTAAAAGACAAGTGATTCAATGTGTATATAGTGAAGAATTTTCTGATTTCAAATTAGAGTTATTAAAAGAAGAAAGCTGTGTAAAGCTAACCGCTGAGGTTATTAAGGAAGAGCGTTCCAAAACAGGGTGGGATCTTCAAATGATAGAGGTTGAAGTTATATCAGAACCAGAGGCCGAAAGCCCTATTGTTATAAACAATAAAATGGTTGATACATCCCTTGAAAATTTACTAGATTATCGGCCTATTACACTGCGAAACGAAAAGGAAAGAGCAATATTTAAGCTTCAGGAAGGTATTTGCATAGGCTTTCGTAGATTTCTTACTGAACAAAAATTTACTGAGATACGCTCTCCCAAAATAGTATCTGCAGGAGCCGAAGGAGGAGCCAATATCTTTCATCTGGACTATTTTGGTAAAGATGCTTATCTGTCACAGAGCCCTCAGTTCTATAAGCAAATGATGGTAGGAGTATATGAAAGAGTATTTGAAATAGCACCCGTCTTTCGTGCGGAAAAGCATGATACCTCCAGGCATCTCAATGAATACACCAGCGTAGACTTTGAGATGGGCTATATAGAAAGCTTTGAGGATATCATGGGTATGGAAGTGAGGATGCTGGGATATGCATTAGCAGAATTGAAAGAAAGGTACGTCTATGAGCTTGATTTGCTTAAGGTGTCCCTACCCGATGTATCTGCTATACCTTCCATAAAATTTATGGAGGCAAAGGAACTAATCTCAAACAAATATAATAGAACCATCAAAGATTATGAGGATTTTGAACCTGAAGAAGAAAAACTGCTTTCGGAGATAATAAAAAAGGAATATGGCTCAGAGTTTGTATTCGTAACCCATTATCCAACTTCAAAGCGCCCCTTTTATGCTCTGGAGGATCCGAATAATAATGAGGAAACCCTAAGCTTTGACCTCTTATTTCGCGGTCTTGAGATAACCACCGGGGGACAAAGGATTCATGATTATAAGAAGCAGCTTGCGAAAATGAAAAGGTTAAACATGAATGCCAGGCTGTTTGAAAGCTATCTTATGATGCATAAGTATGGAATGCCACCCCACGGAGGCCTAGGTCTAGGTTTAGAACGTTTCACCAGTAAGCTTCTTAACCAGGATAATGTCAGACTGGCAACCTTATTTCCCCGTGATATCAATAGAGTGACACCTTAATCAAATCGATGCAATTCGGTGCAAGGCAAGGTGCTTGATTCGGTGCAAGGCTCGATTCCTAGACAGTACCTGGTACCGTTTACACTTTGCAAACTTTTATTTACATTTTGTAAATGGTACCAGGTACTATATGCATATACTTATAGAAAGATACTAGGTGGTAAATGCATTGAATAGATTTATCTCCCGAGTTATGAAGCTATGCTTAATAATTGTATTGTTATTAATAGTCGCTACGATAATAATTCAACTAAGCTGGAGAATATACATATTAATCTATACCAGATATTTTTGGGGACTATTATTTCCCCATGTCAAGTTTAAAACTATTGTTATTGTTGTTGTTCTACTATTATGCATTCTAGCCTTTTGCATCATTAAGATAATTAAACGATTGAGAAACCGCTAGCATGATCCAGGCACCGTTACGTATTAATCGTTATGGTGCCTGGCACCGTTACATATGGTACCTTTAAATTATTTCAGGAATCTTTTCTCTTCTTCTTTTAGGTCGAAGCCAAGGGTTCCGCCGGGATTCATATTGTATCCGGGATCGAAATAGTCTTTTAGTGCTCTAAAGACGCCGTATT
>SHOH01000003.1:52778-62003 GCA_004294845.1 Anaerolineaceae bacterium | reverse complement strand
TTCATATTGTATCCGGGATCGAAATAGTCTTTTAGTGCTCTAAAGACGCCGTATTCCTTACGGCCTATTTGTCCCTCCAGCCATGGTGCGAACATTTTGCCTATCCCGTGATGGTGGCTCATAGTTGCACCGGATTTTTGAATCGCATCTAGAATGCTGCTGTGATATTCTTTAAAGGCTTCTGCATCGTTCATCTTTGTGATGAATATAAAATATAGATTTGCTCCCTGGGGATAGCAATGTGACATATGAGTTGTTACGATTGTGTTGGGAAGCTTATGGCAGACCTCTCTCACATCCCTATGGACCTGCGCCATGTTGGACCAGTTCACCGTACATTCCAAAGTATCGGTGATTACACCAAAATCCATTAGTGCATCTCTAAGGTATGGATCTGTAAATCGTCCTTTCTCCCAGCTCCTAGTTACATATGAGGTTAGGCTCATTCCGCCATGTCTTCTGGCTATACGCTTGATGTTTTTGGCTACATTTTTTGAGAAACCCTTTTCACCATCTGTAAATCCCAGAAATAAGCAGCGCTTCATATCTTTATAACCTCGTAAATCAAATAATCTATGCAAGGGAGTTTCATCCACGTTGTACAGCCTGAGCATGAGGTTGGTTTCTTCTGCATCAGATAGACGAAAGACCGATGAATATCCTGCCTCACACTGCATCATCTCTCTCGCTGCCTCCATAGATGTCTCCCAGTCTTTAAATATAAATGAAAATCTCTTTCTATTCTCCGGCATATAGTGAAAGACCTTTAATGTTACTTCTGTTAGGACGCCGTAAGTTCCCTCGCTACCCATCATAATCTGATTTAAGTCGGGACCGGTTGCTTCTCGTGGATAACGGCTTGTCTGTATGGTACCGATTGGGGTAGCATATTTCTGTCCGATTACAAGATCAGAGATACAGCCGTAGTAGGTGCTGTTTTGTCCTGCCCCCCTGGTTACGACCCATCCTCCAACACTACTGTATTCAAATGATTGTGGAAAATGCCCACATGTAAATTGCCTCTTTGCACCGAATAATGAAGGAGCCTGATTAAGTGCCTCTTCAAGCTGAGGTCCAGACATACCTGTCTGAACTGTAATAGTCTGATCTATCTCATTAAAACTGATTACCTTGTTAAATCTCAGTCTCATATCTAGAGAGATTCCGCCCTTAATAGGCTCTACACCCCTTGTGACGGTGCTGCCACCGCCATATACATACAGAGGTATATTATGCTTTGTACAATAATTTACTATCTCCTCAACCTGCTCGCTTGTATCAGGATATACCACTACATCCGGAACACAATCTACTCTCTTTTCACGTAACCTTAAGGCATCATAGCCGGTCTTACCGTATGCTACAGCCAGTCTAGGATAATCCTCGGTGGTTACAAACTCGCTTCCTACTATTTTGCTTAAGGCTTCAACATGTACATCATCAAGACCAGAGGGGATATCCAGCTTTACTGAATCCATCCCGATATCACCTATATAGCTTTCAAAATCCTCGTTAGTCATCTCAAACTTTTCTTTCATCATTTTATACAAGGATTCCTTAGGATATTTTACGTAATTCGGGTCACCCCAGCGAAAGATTGATCTATAGCTGTCCTTTGGCGCAGCTTCCTTAATCCATTTTGGTTCAAATCCTTTATAAGGCTTACTCATATCTCTTCTCTCCTTGTTAAATGTTTTATTTTTATATAAAGTGGTAACAATTTTGGATAAATTCGCTTGTATACAGAACGATAAAGCTTTTGATATAGCTCATACTCCTTCATCTCGGGTTCAAATGTGTCTTTGATATGTACCATGTGCTTGATTGCCTCTTCATAATTCTTAAACTCACCCATGGCTACAAAACCTGCTATGGATGAACCAAGACCTGCAGCCTCATGTGTTTGAATCCGTGTTAGGGGAAGTCCAAACATATTGGCTGTAATTTGGCAGATTTCATCACTTTGAGACCCACCTCCTGCCACATAGATTCTCTTTATTCTTTGACCTGACCTACGCTCCATGCTATACATACCGTCCATCAGTGCAAACCCAATTCCTTCTATGATTGCACGGTAGATGTATATTCTTGTATGTACATCAGAAAAGCCTATCACAGCACCTTTGGCATTAGGTGTAACGACTCCCGGCGTCCAAAATGGTTGTAATATTAGCCCGTCACAGCCAGGAGGCACCTCTCTAAGTCTTTCGTTAAGTATTATTTCCGGTTCACAGCCTCGCTCTTTTGCCTCAACACATTCCTTTAGAGCAAACTCCTTCTTAAACCATGAAATCAGCCAATAGCCACGGAAAATCTCAATCTCAGGATTATACATTTCCTTTGGTACTCCAGGGTAAGACGGGAGGAATCGCTTAGGTTCAAAATATTTTCTGGTTGCAAACTGAATCGTTGCAGTAGTCCCAAATGACAGAGCAGCTTGATCTTCATGTATTACCGATAATCCCAGCGTCTCACATCCCTTATCGGAGCCTGTTGCTATGAGCGGAAGCCCCTCTGGTATTCCTGACAGCTCCTCCATTTTCTCTGTAATCAACCCGACGACTTCCTCTGTCTGAATCAGACTACACATTTTGGACTTTGGGATGTCACACATACATCGTTTCAAATCATTTTTAGAAAGCCAGGTTCTTTTCTTATAATGAAAGGGTATGTGTCCGATCATATTTGCCGGACAATCTATCAGCTGTCCTGTTATTTTATAATTTAGATAAGTAGACAGCATAATAAATTTATCTGTCTTTGCCCAAACCTCAGGTTCGTTCTCCATAATCCAGTTAGCGGCTGATACTTTGTATTGCTTTTTTAAGGCGACTTCCATACCTACAATTTTCAATGCAATTTTAGCCCACCAAGGAAATGGTTTTATACTTTTTGTCTCCCGGCTATCAAGCCACAATATGACATCCCGCAGTGGCTCATAGTGTTCATCTAAGCATAAGGATGAATCCCTAATTGTCGTCATAGTTACGGCAATGACATCATCATAACCGTTCGGACTTTTCTCTTTTAGCTCCTTAGAAATGGAACATAAGGTATCAAAGTAAAAATCAGCCCTTTGCTCTGCCCATCCGGGATTTTTTGAATAGTATGGTGTCTCGTACTTGTGTTGAACAAGCTGCACAATCTGACCTTGATTATTAAGGAGCATTCCCCGCATGCTCTGTGTTCCTAAATCAAAGGTTAAAATCAGTGGACTCATTAAATACACCCTCTCCTTGGAATTTTAAAAGATATTACTGGTAGCTATAATATCTGAATTCAGACCCAATACATTTTCAATTATGATGTCTCCGACTGACACCGGTTTTGTAATCACAACCTTATTAATTTCCTTCATGACGTCAAATATCTTATCCTTCGGTATCTCATTGGATACTCTAATCGAAAGCACGGGGGTATCAGGAAATATAGTTTTTACCGTAGAACTAATTGTACGCATGGGGTTTTTAAGCTCTCTTCTTGCGAATTCCACTCCACGTTTACACAGATTTCCGGATACCTTTATTTCATCTCCAAATTCTTCAATTATCATTTGACAGCTGTTGGGACAGTCAATACATACTAATTCTTTCATGGATTCTCTCCTTTCAAAGCTGCTGTCACTTTATCATCCCCAGTTAGTTTAAATTGGCTTATATCCAGCTTGAAGGTTTCCATTTCAGGAGGCTTTAAGTTTCTGTACTTCTTTTTTAGTATCTGCTTCCCATTAACCGATAAAGTCATAAGTGCATTTTTTAAGACCTGGTTGCTTCTAAAGTAAAATGTCATTTCATTTTCAATGTCTCTTATATGTATTTTTTGAGGTAGAAAATATAGAAATTCATTATCTGTATCTATGGATATATATTCCCTATCTTTATATATATATCTTGCCGCAGCTTTCCCTGCCAGCTCACCGCTTTCTGATACATAGTCCACCAGATCATTGACATGGAGTGCATTTCCACAAGTGAATATTCCGGCTTGATTGGTCATAAAATCTTGGTCGCAGGCAGGTCCTTTTGTTCTTGGATCAATTTCCACGTGTAGACTCTCTGCCAATTCATTTTCAGGAATAAGTCCTACAGATAATATCAAGGCATCACATTCTATAATTTCCTCTGTCCCGAAAATGGGTGCCATCTTCTCATCTACTTTAGTGATCTCTACTGCCTTCAGGCGATCTTCACCAAAGAGTCTTGTCACTGTATGAGACAAATATAGTGGAATGTTATAATCCTCAAGGCATTGTAATATGTTTCTTGTTAATCCCGATGGAGAATCCTTTGCTTCATAGACACCGCATACCTTCGCACCCTCTAATGTGAGTCTTCGTGCCATTATCAGTCCAATATCACCGCTTCCTAAAATTACGCATTTTTTAGTAGGCATCTGCCCCAATATATTAATATAGGCTTGAGCGGTTCCTGCTGTAAATACTCCTGAAGGTCTTGTTCCATGTATACTAATCTGCTTTGATGTACGTTCTCTACAGCCTGTAGCTAGAATTATAGTTTTAGTCCTATAACAGGTAACACCTTTTGTATTTACTACACGAACCGTATAATGCTCTGTTTTTTCTATACCAATTACATAGGTAAGTACACTATAGTCTATATTTCTAATATGAAACTCTTCAATAAACCTCTGTGCATATTCGGGACCGGATAGCTTCTCACCATACCTAACCAAACCAAAGCCGTCATGGATACACTGCTTCAGAATACCTCCAAGCTTAGCCTCCCTCTCAATTAACAGTACACGGGCACCTTCCTTATCGGCAGATATGGCAGCCGCAAGACCTGCCGGTCCCCCTCCGATTACAATAACATCATAGTCTTTCATAGGGATGCCTCCTTTGCTTCACCAAGAGTAATATAAGAATCAGTATTTGATTTATTTACTTTGTGCATTTGAATATTCTCATGCTCACTTATAATCTGAGAAATAAGAGGCATGCAAAACCCTCCCTGACATCTACCCATTCCCGGTCGAACTCTCTTTTTAATGCCATCCACAGTAGGTACAGAAATGGGTGAATTAAGAGCATCGATTATCTCACCTTTACTTATCTCCTCGCATCGGCATATTATAACTCCATAATCAGGATTCTTCTGTATCAATCTTGTACGCTCTGCATCGGACATCTCTCTTAAGATCGGTATGGTTTTTCTCTTAGGATTGAAGCTTTCCTTCCTTGTCACCTGTTGCATTTCGGATAATTGCTCAATCACCATCTTCTCAATATCCAAGGCAACTGCTGGTGCCGTAGTAAGTCCCGGTGACTGAATACCTGCACAGTGGATTATATTCTTTGTCTTTCTTCCCTTTTCTATAATAAAATCTTCCTCAAAGGTTGCCGCCCTGACTCCAGTAAAATATGTAATGATATCTCTCTCGGACAATCCTTTGGCTGTCTTCTTCTGTTTGTTAAATACCTCTTCAATACTGCTTCGGTCAGTAGCAAAATTCTCTTTCTCATAGGTTTCTACTGCATTAGGACCAACAAGTAAATTGTCATCCACTGTCCTTAAAATTCCACCACCTTTGGTATTGGTCTTTTTTTGCTTCATAATAAACTTGGCTGAAGCTATAGAATTAATTAAGTGAGCGACTTTTTTGTCTAAGATAGAATTCGTTCCCTTTCTCGGATGGATGGAAAAAAATCTATCTTTTGCCATAGCTGCAATGTCCTCTGCAAATGTACCCGCTGCATTGATAACTATCTTAGGATATAGGGTTCCTTTGTTAGTATTTACCGATAGAATCTGACCATTCTTAACATCCATATCCAACACTGCAGTATTTAATGAGATCTTTGCACCGTTTTGGACTGCATTTTCTGCGTATGCAATGGTTAATCCATAAGGACTTACACATCCTGCACTTGGATTGTATAAGGCAAATGAAAATTCATCGTTGAGATTTGGTTCGGCGCTTCTTAGTTCTCTACGTCCTACAAGTCTTGTGTCCTTAACACCACAGATATACTTTCTTTGCCATGCAAAAGCTGCAATAAGCGGATATAGACACCTATTGCTAAAGCACACATATTGTCCTCTTCGCTTAAAGGGCACATCCAGCTCCTCGCATATTCGGTCAAACATCCGATTTCCTAAAAGTACATAATGCTGCTTTAAACTACCCTTATTAAGATCAATCCCCGGATGTACTTCACCGTCATTTCTTCCTGATGCTTGTAGCGCTAGATCCGGCTCCTTATCTACCAGTAATATACTAAGGTTCCATTTGGATATTTCCCTTGCAATGCTTGCACCTGATATGCCGCCTCCTACTATAAGTACATCAGGTCTCTCACCCTCCAACTCCTTGGAATGTTCCTTTGGTAGCCTCATGTCAGGTATCTTCGAACCTATAAGCTGAATATCATTTACAACATGCAAATTCTTATCTTTACTGACACACATTCGACACGCCTTGATAATGTCATCCCAATTATCTAGCTTGCCGGTAACTCGAATACAGTTATTTTCAATATGTACAGTTACATTTCCGTTAAATGCTTCTCTAAGCTTATTATTCAGACTCTTTTCCGAAACAATTCTACTCATCCACTCACTCTTTTCATGTCGTACACGTGACCGACTCCCTTTCCTATATATTACCAGTTAATATAAAATATGTCAATAACTTATAAGAAGTGTTTTCCAATTTAATTAAATATTATTTAATTATTTCTTAGATTAGACAAGTACAATAAAAAAGATTATAATTATTTATATCATTATTAGAAAATGTATTTCACATGAAAGGGATAAATATTATGGCAGCCCCCAGAAAAGATAATGTAAAGGAACTGATACTAAATACAACTGAAAAGCTTTTAGAAACACAGAAGCTTACAGAAATCACATTTGCTCAGATAGCCTCCGGAGCAGGTATTTCCAAAGGAACTCTTTACTATCATTACAAGAACAAGAATGATCTATTGTTTGATCTAACAGATAAGTACTTAAAGCAGCAGTGGGATGATTTTATAGCATGGACTGAGGACCCCAGTAAGGATACCTCCTTGCATCGTCTTGTTCAATATGTATTAGAACGTGACGTGGCAAATGTCGGAATGCGTCTGCATTTTTTTTATGATGCAATGCTTGGTAATGAGGATATCCGTACCAAATTAATGAAGCGATACGCTGATTTTGCAGAATTAATTTCTAATAAGATTAAAGAGAGGAACCCAAAGCTTCCTGCCGAATACATAACCTGGCTTATCCTATTGGCAAGCGATGGTCTTTTCATTCATAAAACACTTAATAACGAATATATAGATACAGATAAGTTCATAAAATATAGCGGACAGTATGTAAAACAAATAATGTCATTAGTGGACACCGTTTAAATAAGTGTGGTGCCAGGCACCGTGCCTGGCACTATTTACATTTCGTAAATATTTGTATACGATTTGTAAACTATACCAGGCACCTTCTATGGACATCTTAATTCCAAAATGCTATAATACTGATGAAATGCACAGACCTACAGCTACCAAGTCGTCGGTCTTTTTTTAATCAAAAGTTAAAATGCAAAATATACTGTAATAAGTGACATAAAAGGAGACAATTATGAAAAGACGTTTATTATTGATATTTATAGCTTCTATATTACTTTTTACCGGTTGTTCATACATAGAGCATACTAAAGGAGCAGATCCAAATTCAGATAGTATTATTAATGAAACCCTTACTAAAGATACTGATTCTGTCAACAAAAACACAAGCCCTGTGCCCTCAAAAACCAATGGTGTTAGTCCAACTGATAGTTCTAAAGATATTGAAAATTATGAAATAAAAGATGCTGACCAGGATTCTGTGACTATAGTAAAAGTACATATTATTGATGTCGGACAAGGGGATTCTATATTAATTCAATCCGATGACCATTATATGCTAATTGATGCAGGAGAAAGACACAAAGGCGAGCTTGTAATTAATTATTTGAAATCCTTAGGTGTAAAAAAGCTGGATTATATAATCGGAACCCATCCTCACAGCGACCATATCGGAGGACTGGCTGATGTAATTCTTTCCTTTGATGTAGACAAGATTATTATGCCCAATGTAGTCCATACTACTAAGACATTCGAGGATCTGCTGGATGCGATTTCTGATAAAAGTTTAAAGATAACTAAACCTATTATAGGAAATGAATTCAGCTTGGGTACTGCAAGCTTTGTTATTATTTCACCAAATGAAACTGACTATGATAATTTGAACAATTATAGCGTAGGAATAAAGCTTACACATGGAGATAATACCTTTATCTTTATCGGTGATGCCGAGGTTCATTCTGAAAATGAAATGCTTAGAAACGGCATTGATCTGGATGCAGATGTTTTAAAGCTCGGTCATCATGGCTCCACAACCAGTAGTAGTGATAGCTTCTTAGATGCTGTAACACCTGATATAAGTATTATTAGTGCAGGAGAGGGTAATAAATATGGGCATCCTCATGTTGAAACGCTTCAAAAACATTTAGACAGAGATATAAAACTGTTTCGAACAGATAAACAGGGCACAATTATTCTAGACTCCGATGGTAAAACTATCACTACCAATATGATACCTTATATAATTACAGGAGTAGATTTACAATTTTATAAGGAAACAGCCAACTCATACAACGATTCAGATTCATCAATAATTAAT
The DNA here is from genome assembly GCA_004294845.1 of Anaerolineaceae bacterium. Lineage (GTDB taxonomy): Bacteria > Bacillota > Clostridia > Lachnospirales > Lachnospiraceae > Mobilitalea. The sequence goes on along the minus strand of SHOH01000003.1, from coordinate 53,334 downwards.
GAAGATACTATATCAAATGATGAATCTGAAGATTCCAAAAATATAATTGTTCACATTACTAGGACAGGTTCAAAGTACCACCGTGCAGGCTGTCAGCACTTAAAGAGCGATATAGAAGTCACTTTACAAGAGGCACTTGATAAGGGATTAGGCCCATGTAAAACATGTAAACCACCAACAGCTTGAATAATCAATACAATATATTTATTTATGAAGCAGCTTTATTCAACCAAATATCCGGATTGAAGAAGGGAGATAATTATGAAAAAATACATAGTAGATAGATTTGAAGGAATTTATGCTGTATGCGAAGATGAGGATAAAATATTTGTTAATATAGAAAGACATTTGATACCTATAGATACAAAAGAAGGTGATTGTCTTCTTATGAATGAGAACGGTGAATTAACTATTGATATGGAAACCAGTGATGAAATTAGGCAGCGCATCCGAAGTAAGCTTGATAGTCTGTTTGAATAATTCTATCTGCCACCATTGGCGTTTTGTAAAGGGAACCAAGTAACATTGACATACTGCATTCTTTAGTTTACGTTTT
>SHOH01000003.1:45484-52678 GCA_004294845.1 Anaerolineaceae bacterium | reverse complement strand
GTCCTGATTAATCTATGATTATATGATGATTATTAGATGACAGAAAGGGACTTAAATTGACAGAAGGAAAAATATCAAAAAAAATTATATTATTTGCTCTACCGATTTTTTTAGGTAATCTATTCCAACAGCTATATAATGTTGTAGATTCCCTAGTTGTCGGAAATGTTCTGGGTAAAGAAGCTCTAGCTGCAGTTAGTTCTACAGGCAGCTTGATTTTTTTAATAGTAGGATTTATACATGGAATATTTGTAGGAGCAAGCGTGATAATCTCTCGCCACTTCGGGGCAAAGAACAAAAAGGATCTCGAGGTTGCAGTTCATACTACTATTGCTCTTGGATTTATCGCAGGAATCATTATAACAGTAGTAGGAATGAGTCTAACCCCATTACTACTTAAAGCTATGGGTACCCCTGACGACGTCTTTAATAATGCTGTTTTATATCTGCGGATATATTTTGCAGGCGGAATTGGAATCGCCATGTATAATGCTACTATGGGTATTTTTCAAGCGGTCGGCGACAGTAAGCACCCTCTCTACTATCTTATTACTGCTGCCATCATCAATACCGTACTCGACATACTGTTCATAGCGGTATTTGATTTTGGTATAGCAGGTGCAGCTGTTGCAACAGTAATATCTCAGTTTATAAGTGCTATTTTAGGATTTACTAAGCTTATGAGGGTTACCGGAGAACATAGAGTAACTTTTAGTCGTATAAGAATAGATCGTTTCACAGCTACACGCCTTTTAAAGATGGGTATTCCTACTGGAGTACAAAACTCAGTAATTGCTTTTGCAAATGTTATTGTTCAATCAAATATCAATAATTTTGGTTCTGTAGCTATGGCGGGTTGCGGAAGTTATTCCAAACTGGAGGGCTTTGCATTTTTACCTATTACCAGCTTCGGTATGGCTCTTACAACTTTTATAGGACAAAATCTTGGTGCTAAGCAATACGATAGAGCAAAAAAAGGAGCTAAGTTCGGTATAATGACAGGAGTCTTATTAGCCCAAACAGTAGGAATTTTGCTTTGGATATTAGCACCGATATTAATAAGCTTCTTTAATAACGAGCCGGATGTAATAGCATATGGTGTTACACAGATGAGAACCGAAAGCCTCTTCTACTTCTTGCTTGCTCTTTCACACTGTCTTGCAGGAATACTAAGAGGTGCCGGCAAAACCAATATTCCTATGATTGTTATGCTAATCAGCTGGTGTGCTATCCGTATAACCTACATAACCATTACGATTCGAATAATTCCGGATATTAGAGTAATCTTCTGGGCTTATCCCCTTACATGGTTTATCAGCTCAGTGGTTTTCCTTATATACTATAAAAAGGCCAACTGGTTACATGGAAGTACAATATAATATAGAATCTGTTATTAAAGGGGCATTCCCTCTTTATAAGGTAGTATAAAATATTTGCGTAATAAATACCACTTTCTTGGTGAGAATTAGTTATGAATAATTCTATCGGGAAGGTGGTTTTTATGACATCTCCCACCTAGCTTTGCTTCCTTTTTCGCCTTTTGTTACTACAAGCTTTGTTCCTATCTGTGCCTTAAGCTCGGTTACATGGGATATAATCCCCACTAGCCTCTTGCCTCCCGACAAATCATTTAATATCTTGATGGCCTGCATTCTGGTGTCATCACTTAAGGAGCCAAAGCCTTCATCAATGAACATGGTGTCGATATGTATACTTCCGGCTGTATTTTGAATAATGTCTGACATACCCAGGGCCATCGATAAAGCCGCCATAAATGATTCACCGCCAGATAGAGTCTTTACATCACGTACCTGGTCATTTACCATGCTGTATACATCAAGGTCAAGACCGACTTCCCCTTGTCCAGATAAATCCTCCATATCTCGGCATTTTAGAATAAACTGGTTGTTTGACATTGTATATAGACGCTTATTTGCCTCCTTAAGAATCAAATTAAAATATCTTCTCTGGATGAATGTCTGAAAATTAAGATGTCTGCCGCTAAGCTTACCACCTGCTGTGTTTGCAAGTCTGCTAATATCACTATAGGTCTTCATAGCTTTTTCTCTATCACTGATAAGCCTTGTTAGTTTTGTATAGACCTCCTCATTTCTTGTCCGGATTCCATATATGGTCTTACTTTCCTCCTCTAATTGCACCTTAAGCCCATTAAGATCCATTTGCTTTATGACCAGTTCATCGGTTTGGATTCTTACTTTGCCTTTTGTTTGCTCCTTATAGTTATCAATACTGGTATCATTTATAATGATTTCTTTCTGATATTCCTGATCCAAAAGACTTAATTCCTCTATTTCCTGTGTGCTTAATCTTGCTTCCCTGTATTCCGACGTATTCGAAAAACCCTGCCTTGATAATTCATTATTTAACTCTATCTCAGATTTTTCTGTTTCCTTTAAAAGTCTATTATAGCTTTCCTCCTCAGTCTTAAGATTACCTCTTTTTTCATTTGTGGTATTGACCATAGCTTGATAATCTTCGAACGATACTGCTTTTACCTCTTCCAATCCATGTAGCTGTGCTTCGGTTTCATAAAGCTCTCTTTGTGCATGAGCTTTACTCTCGTAAATCAAGTCTTTCTTAAGACTACCTATCTTAGTATCAACCTTTATAAGGCTGGCAGCTACTTCCTGCCTTGCATTATCTGCTTCATTCCTATTCATCTCATGAGTCTCTAAAGCTTCCTCTAATTCTTTAAGCCGTTCTTGGTTAGATGAATATGTTTTATCTGCTTCTTCCGCCTGATTTCTTTTATCTGTATCAAGCTTAAGCTGATTGCTACACTGTTCTAATATAATCTCTATATCGGTATCAGCTATATTATCAGAATTAATAGAGACATCAATAATTTTCTTTCCCTCATGGACTGCAAGCTCAAGTTCCTTCTCATAGCTTTGCTTTGCCTTTTGTAAGGCTTCATACCTCTGTTGCTTAATATTAAAGGCATCATCCATCTCCTTCTTAGCAGTCCGCAGCTTGCTTTCATCTATTATGTGATCAGAATTCGCTGCCTTTTTAGGATGGCTAGTAGAGCCGCATACAGGACAAGCATCACCATCTTTCAGTGTTGCGGCAAGTATCCCTGCCTGTCCTTCTATGAAGCTGTGATATAATTCATCGTACTGATATTTTCTTATTTCATATGATCTTTCTGTATCCTTATAATACTTATCTTCATTTTCATAAATAATCAACTGTGATTTCATTGACGTAACAGATTTAATAAGCCCTTCCAGTGCAGCCTTTCTTTCAGTTAATCTATCTACAGTATGCTTAAGTTGTGTATACTGATCCCCTACACTCTTAAGCTTCTCCTGCTCACCAGACAACTTAATCTTGCTTTTCTTTTCTTCTTCGATAAGTTCTATAATTTTGTTATACTCTTCCTGCGCTTTATTATTGCTTTCATACAGAGCAATCTTTTCGGTATTATATACATCAAGCTCCTCATATTTTGGTAGCAAATTATTAATAGAGCTGATTTTTGACATAAGTGCCGGACTATTCTTCTTATATTCTTCTTCTTTTAGCTCCTTATCTTTCTTAAGGCTCTCTAACTTCTCCTGATTATCATCCAGCCAGGATTTAATATCTGCAATTCTTTTCATACATTCAGATAAGTCTTTTTGTTTACTAAGGAAGGCTTCCTCCTTAGACTCTACAGCTTGTGCTTTTTTTGCTTTTTCAATTCTAATCTTAAGGGCAGCCATATCATCCTTCTTTTGGTCCAGCTCTTCCTTCTTTAATAGAGCTGCTTCTAAGGCAGTAAACAGCTTGTTAATATCCTCGGCTTGCTGGATCTTAGTGTTAATTCTATCTAACTCCTGCCCATTACTGACTAAAGCCTTCTTGATTTCTTCCTCCTTTAGCTTTGCCTCATCTATAATCAGACTTATAAGCTCTAATTGCTTATCTGAATCTGTCTCTGTAAAATGCGGCATATCCTCCCACAGTGATAATAATTCACTATCCTTTATACATCTGACATCCTCAGTCTCACGGATAATATCCTTTCGATTGTCCTCCAGCTGTCCGTATACTGACTTTGCTCTTGCTTTTAGCTCTTCCTCAATCTGCCAATAGATTCTCGTATTAAATATCTTAGAAAATATTTCTTTTCTTTCCTTAGAGGATGCATGAAGAAGCTTTAGAAAATCCCCCTGAGCAATCATTGCAATCTGTGTAAACTGATTCACATCCAGACCGATAATATCTATTATCTTCTGATTTGTCTCCTTAATCTTTCCAATATATTCCTGACCATCGGGCATAATAAGAGTAACAGTCGGCTGGTCTGTGGTCATAGTGTAGTCTCCGTCCTTATTCCTCCTCTTACTCACACGCTCTTGTCTGGGACTTCTGATTATCGTATAGGTCTTTCCATGATACATAAATCTGTATTCCACATAGGTGCTGGTATCATCATCTGCATATTGGCTACGCATCATCTCACCATTACGCTTTCCTCCACTGGTTTCATCATAGAGGGCATAGGTAATGGCATCAAATATCGTTGTCTTTCCGGCTCCGGTATCTCCGGTAATGAGAAATATCCCGCTACCTACATCAGTAAAATCAACAACCTCCTCACCGGAGTAGGATCCGAAAGCTGACATTTTAATATATAATGGTTTCATATGTACCTCACCTTCCGCCGTCGCCTGCGGCATACTGTAGCTTATTTATAACATCAATCATAATGCTCTCTTCTTCCATGCTCATAGGAGCACCCTGCATCTCCTGATAGAATTGCTTAAATGCCGGGAAAGGTTCAAGGACGGTTGCTTCAAAGTCAGCTGTCTCAAGCTGGGCCTTTGTCCTACTATTCTCGACCTTAACCTCAAGGATATGGTCGTAATGCTCCTCTAATTGATCCTTAGGCTTGTAAATTTCATCCTCATCGGTAATAGTTATACTTACATAATCATGTCTGTTCTCATCAGTAGCTCTACTTATGATATCACTAAGAAGACCTCTTTCACTTCTTACATCCCGAAGTGCATGTAGCGGTATCTTATCTATTGTAATTTCAGTTCCCTTACCCTTGATAGTTACCATGGTAATAGCCTTTGCGTGTTTTTCCTCGCTTACAGAATACTTAAGGGGTGTTCCGCTGTATCTAATATGGCTCCTACCTATGCTCTGAGCTCCGTGAAGATGTCCGAGTGCCACATAATCAAAGTCTTTTACCGTGTCTATATCCACGCTGTCTATGCCCCCGACGGTTATGTAGACCTGCTCTGAGTCACAGGTTTCCGGAGATGTGTCTCCAGATATATAAAACTGATGAGATATTAAGACATTACGCTTATTATAATCTATATTCTCTCTCTCAATAAGCGCCTTAATCGCACTGTCATAGCTTGTGATTGCTCCTTCTTCAAATAACTGCCTGACATAACCGGGCTTTGTAAAAGGAAGCATATAAAAGTTCACATCTCCATACTCATCCTTAAGCACAATCTTCTTCAGGTACTCATCTTCTTTATTTGGAGGCTGAACAGAAATGTATATATTATCCTTCTCCAAGAATAAGCTGGCATAATCCAATCTTTCAGCAGAATCATGATTACCTGCTATAATCAGAACAGGAATATCTGGCTTTATGTCAGACAAGTTATTTAGAAATCGATTAAATATCGTGTAAGACTCGGCTGAAGGAACCGATTTATCATAGATATCTCCAGCTATTATAATAGCATCAGGTCTAAGCTCCTTGGCCTTATCAATAATCTGATCAAGTATTGCCACCTGATCATCCTTCATATTGTAATAATGTAGCTGCTTACCGATATGTAAATCTGAAATATGGAATATCTTCATTGTACCCTCCCTGTGGTTTATATAATATATTTTAACATAATAATTATCCATACTGTGTCTAAAATTATAATTTAATTAAAATAATACTTTATTATATCCTACAGGAAAAATATGTGTTAAAATGAACAAAAATAGGGAATCAACCGGCGGTTGAGTGAAAAATAAACCAATGGTTGTGTAAAAATCGAAAAATCAACTAATATTCCCTTCTGTCTAAAGGAATTTCAAGTTACAATTTCTCCATCAAGAAAGGAGCGTGGTATGTAATGGCAAAATCAATAGGAAATAGAATATCACAATTTAGAAAAGAAAAAGGAATTACTCAAGATGAAATGGCAGAAAGATTAGGTGTTACTCCTCAGGCAGTATCAAAGTGGGAGAATGACATATCCTATCCGGATATCCTGCTACTACCAAAAATAGCTAAGATGTTAGAGGTTACAGTAGATGAGCTTCTATCCGGCGAAGCCAAAAAAGAAACTGATTTCTTGCCTGAAAACAAGCGCAAGAACATAGATGATATGATGTTTAGAATCTATGTTAATTCTGCCGATGGAGATAAGGTAAGAGTTAACCTCCCGATGGGTCTTGTAAAAGTCGGATTAGAAATGGGTATGAAAATGCCTCAGGTATCAGGTAATGAAACATTAAATGGTATTGATTTTGAACAGCTTATCTATATGGTAGAGTCAGGACTAATCGGAAAGCTTGTTGAGGTTGAGAGTGCAGATGGCGATACAGTAGAAATTGTGGTGGAATAATATGAGAATAAAAATTAAAAATCCAGGCAGCAAAGACATAAAGCTGGCCTTTCCAACACGAATGATTTTCAACGGCTTTACAGCCAGAATCGGTGCTGCTTCCATTAATAAGTATGTTTCAATTGATAACAAAAGAATAAGCCATACCGATTTGAAAAGATTAATGAAGGAAGTTAATAATGTAAAATCCCGATACCCGGATCTTGAGTTGGTGAATGTCGAAGCCAGTGATGGAACAAGTGTTATAATAACACTATGAATTTACAAGATAATTACTTAGAATCTTATAGCAATAGCATTTATATGATTTTAGATAGTATTTTGGGAGATAGGTGAGGAGATAAAAAATGAAACAATCTAACAAAAGTCCTATATTACGGATGCTTGATAATATAAGGACAAATGACAAGAGTATTTTTATACTATGTACTCTCTATACAGTGGTAGCACTTATTTTACCGCTATTTTCAATTGCTTTACCAAAGGTCTTGATTGACTATCTGACTAGCAAGGAACCAAAGCTATGGGGTATCATATGGATTGTAGCTGCATTCTTTGTAGGCGGAGCCTTGTTTAGCTTTATAAATGACCT
>SHOH01000003.1:36025-45384 GCA_004294845.1 Anaerolineaceae bacterium | reverse complement strand
GGATTGTAGCTGCATTCTTTGTAGGCGGAGCCTTGTTTAGCTTTATAAATGACCTTCTATATCATTTTGCATATCCTAAGTTGACAGCACTTCGAATTAATTATCTGGGAGATCAAGTCGTCAAGCTTCTAAATATTGATTACAAGTATATGGAATCAGCCACATTCTTTGAGGAACGTAACATGGCTTTTGAAGCAACATCCAGCAATAATAATGGAGTTGAAGGGATATATCACAAGCTATTTGAGTTACCCAAGTTGACTCTTCTTATACTTGTGCTTTCAGTATTTATTGGATTAAGAAGTCCTTTTATATTACTTGCTATAATAATTAACATAGCAGCTACTTCATTTGTGGCTATAATAGTTCAAAAGTATGAATACAAGTATAAAGAAAAGCTATCAAAGCATCAGCGCAAGGTAGACTATTACGGAAAGACTTCAAAGGATTTTGCCTATGGCAAGGACGTAAGACTATATGACCTAAAAAATCGTATCCTTGATAATTTCAATATGGAGATACAAGGCTATGTAGATGTGTTTAAGCTTATTAAGAATAAAGAATATGCACTTGGATTCATAACTCTTCTGACACTGCTCGCCTCAGATATTGCAACCTATGGAATCCTTACATATCTTACGGTTAAGGGAATGCCTATTGCTGATTTTTCAATGTATATTATAGCGACTTCTACTCTGTCATTAAATATGACTTCTTTATCAGAGAATATTACATATATAATGAGAGAGTTCTTGTATGTAAGGGATCTCTTTAAATTCTTTGATGATGATCTTGGAGAAAAGGGTGGAGAAAGATTAGCACTACCATCGAATCTTCCTTTGGATATCGAATTCGATCATGTGACCTTTAAATATCCCGAAACAGACAATTATATTTATGAAGACTTTTCATTAAAAATACCCGCGGGCCAAAAGCTTGCACTGGTGGGAATTAATGGTGCAGGAAAAACCACCTTTGTAAAGCTTCTGACAGGCTTATTTACTCCTGATTCGGGAAGAATTCTTATTAATGGCCACGATATAAGTGAATATAAGAAATCTGAATTATTTAAGATGTTTGCGGCTGTATTTCAGGAGGTCAATATAATGGCATTTACCATTGCTGAAAATATTGCTTGTTCCCTTGAGAATATTGATTATGATAAAGTCGATAAAGTGCTTAAACAGGTCGGACTTTATGATAAGGTGCAGGAGCTTGAAAAAGGTGTTAATACCATGATGCTTAAGATTATTGACGAAGAAGGAACAGTATTTTCAGGTGGTGAAAGTCAGAAACTTGCTATAGCCAGAGCGCTGTATAAGGGGGGCAACTGTGTTATTATGGATGAACCTACTGCAGCACTTGATGCCTTAGCTGAAGCAGAAATCTATTCTGAATTTGACACATTAACAGAAGGAAAAACCGCAATCTATATATCGCATAGACTGGCTTCCACTAAGTTCTGTGACATGATTGCACTGATAGACGGAACAGGTCTTAGGGAATATGGCACTCATGATGAATTAATGAAGCTGGGCGGTGAATACCATAAGATGTTTGTCATCCAAGGTAAATATTATCAGGAAGGCGGTGATGTTGCATGAAGAACTCTAAGAAAATCAAACTTGTCATGAGTCTTGTATGGAGCATATCACCAAGATATTTCTTTCTGCTATTATTTAACTCACTGGTGTTTTCCGGACAAATTCTCGGTAACGTAATATTACCAAAGTTCCTTATTGATGAGCTTATGAGTGGATTGGATCAGAGTAAATTGATGTTCTGGGTCGGAGCAATTGTCGGAAACAACCTTGTGTTCACCTTCCTAAAGAAAACATCAAAAAGACTACTTGATGTGAAGGAAAAGGAAGTATTCTGGCAGATAGAACGTGCCTTCGCAAGAAAGATCATGTCCGTGGAGTATTGGCATCTTGAGGATCCTGATTACCTAGATTTAAAGGAACGGGCAAGCTTTGCCATGCAAAATCAAAGTGCTGTACCACGCCTGATTAATGGAACTATTGAGCTCCTTAATCAGACTATAACAGTTATAGGATTAATAGCAATAATGCTACAGCTTTCATGGGTATTGGTTTTAGGCTTGTTTATTACAATACTTGTTATGTTATTAATTCAGGGTTCATTTTCGGGATATCAGCAAAAGTTCTTTGGTGAGATTGTTCCGATAAACCGTAAATACAATTATTATGGAGGTATTGTATTTGATAAAATCTATCATAAAGACTTTCGTCTCTATGATATGAATAAGATGATCGGTGACACTGTTATTTCATATAATAAAGAAATAAATCGTTGGTTTATTTCATTCTTTCGAAGAATGGGAGTATTCATGGGATTATTTCAGGTCGTAGTAGTCTTACAGACAGTTTTTGCTTACGGCTTTGTTGGTGCCCAGACTCTTGATGGAGGTATAGGAATCGGTGATCTTACCATGTATGTATCTTCCGCTATTCAATTTTCCTCATCCATAACAGCGCTTGGTACTATTCTTATTTCTATTTTCCAAGTGCTTGGTTATCTGGAGCCATTCGTTGAACTGATGAGTGTACCGGATGAAGCCGCATGTAGCGGAAGAAAAGTAATTGATAAGGTCGACTCCATACGTTTTGAGAATGTGACCTTCTCCTATCCTAAGACAGATAAAAAGGTCCTTGATAATATTTCCTTTGAAATCCATAATGGTGAAAAAGTAAGTATCGTAGGACTAAACGGAGCCGGTAAGAGTACTGTTGTAAAGCTTATTTGCAGACTGTATCATCCTGATTCGGGTACTATTTATATAAATGATACGGATATATTCGAATATGAGCATACATCATATCTTGCATGTATTGCGGCTGTATTCCAGGATTTTAAGCTATTTAACTTCTCCATTCAAGAGAATATAACATGTAGACCTATCGAAGAGGATGATAATCTAGTGGATAGGATTCTAGATGAGGTTGAGATCACTGATAAGATTAAGTCTCTTCCTAAGGGAGTAAAGACCTTGTTCGGTAAGGAGTACGATACAGAAGGCGTGGAATTCTCCGGAGGTCAATCACAAAAAATCGCCATTGCAAGAGCACTTTATAAGGATGCATCTTTGGTAATCCTTGATGAGCCTACCTCTGCCCTTGACCCTATAGCAGAAGCTGAAATCTATGAGAATTTCAACAGTATGGTAGGCGAAAAGACGGCAATATATATATCCCACAGAATGTCCTCTTCAGTATTCTGTGATAGAATTCTTGTCCTTAATAACGGTGTTATAGAAGCCTATGATACTCATAAGGAGCTTATGGATAATACTGAAGGGCTTTATTATAAGCTCTTCACCTCCCAGGCTACAAACTATAGACTTGAAGCAGAGCTTGGCGATATGAATGTATCCATGAACTAGCTTGACATGTCTTCATTTAGAAGCTAAACTAATATTATAAATCGAAAGGAGCAAATAATAATAATGGATGCTGACGGTAGTTGTTGCCGAACATTAAATTTAAAAACTAAAATGAATAGCATAACTATGGACGTGTCCTTTTTTATTGACGCTTCTATTTAATAATGCCTTACTCCTGCCAAGTGTGGTGGAGTATCAGACATGATACTTTAGTTATGCTTTAGAGGGAGACAAATAATGGCAAAAATAACTGATTTTGAAAAAGACATAATTGATATGATTGAGCAAAAGAGGTACAAAGTTCTTAAAGAAACCATCTCGGTTATAAACCCCTATGACTTAGCTATGCTATTGGGAAATTTCCAAGAAGGGGATATACTTCTTTTGTTCAGGCTTTTGCCTAAAGACCTTGCTGCCGACACTTTTATTGAAATGGACATAGAGCAGCAAAGGACACTTATCGATAGCTTCTCGGATAAGGAACTTAAGGAAGTGATAAACGAGTTATATATTGATGACATGGTAGATATAGTTGAAGAAATGCCTGCCAATGTTGTCAAGCGAATTCTAAAAAACTCAACTGATAATACCCGTAAGACTATTAATCATATTTTAAATTACCCGCAGGATTCAGCCGGAAGTATAATGACCACTGAGTTTGTCAGCCTGCGTTCTAACATGACTATTGCTGATGCTATTGACAAAATTCGAAAAATCGGACTTGATAGTGAGACAATTGATATCTGCTATGTGACTGATAGTGTGAATCATTTGATTGGCTATATCACTTTAAGAACCATTATCCTATCCGAGGATAGTAACACTATCGAGGAATTAATGGACAGAAATGTAATCTCAGTAAATACATTTGAGGATCAGGAAGAAGTAGCCAATATGTTTGGAAGATATGATTTAACTGTTATACCGGTAGTGGATAACGATAATAGGATGGTCGGTATTGTTACCATTGACGATGCATGGGATGTATTAGAGAAGGAGACCACAGAGGATATAGAAATAATGGCAGCGATCACGCCCTCCGATACACCATATCTAAAGAAAACCGCCTTTGATATATGGAAGAGCCGAATGCCTTGGCTGCTTATACTTATGATATCAGCAACCTTTACAGGCATGATAATAAGTAACTTTGAAAATGCGCTAAAAACATATGTAGTTCTAACCGCATATATCCCTATGCTCATGGATACAGGTGGTAACTCGGGAAGTCAATCATCTGCAACAATTATCCGTGGATTGTCATTGCATGAGGTGGAGTTTAAAGATATATTCAAGGTTCTTTGGAAGGAATCCAGGGTAGCAATATTAAGCGGATTAACCTTATCTATATTTAATTTCGCTAAGCTTATGCTATTTGATAAGGTCGGTTTTAGTATCTCTTTAGTAGTAAATAGTACATTGCTGATAACTGTAATAATCGCTAAAATGGTTGGTTCTACGCTTCCAATGCTAGCAAAAAAAATGGGCTTCGACCCTGCTGTAATGGCAAGCCCCTTTATCACCACTATAGTAGATGCAATATCTTTAATATTCTATTTCGGTATAACCACCTTAGTACTCGGTTAAATTGTAAAGTGGTGCCTGGCACCATTACGAAACTATTAACGAAGGAGGTAGATTTAATGATTTTAAAGGATACATTTACATTAAAGAATTGGATTAAGGTGCCAAAGCTCGGACTTGGCACATGGCAGATTCCCAATGGCGATGAAGCTTATAACTCAACGAAGTGGGCTCTGGAGGCTGGCTATAGGCATATAGATACTGCCATGGCTTATGGCAACGAAGAAAGTGTAGGAAAAGCAATTAGGGATTCGGGTATAGCTAGGGAAGAAATATTTGTGACAACTAAGCTTCCAGCTGAGAAAAAGGGTCATGAGATAGCTCATGAGTCCTTTAAAAAATCCTTAGCTTCTTTAGGCTTGGATTATATCGATCTGTATCTTATTCATGCCCCCTGGCCATGGCATAATATAGGTCAGGATTGTACCCAGGGTAATATTGACAGTTGGAAAGCCTTTGAAGAAATTTATGATAGCGGAAAGGTTAAGGCGATAGGTATATCTAATTTTGAACCTAAGCACATCGAGCCAATTCTAGCTATGTGTAAGCATGTACCTATGGTAAATCAGATCCGTTTTCATATCGGAGATAGACAGGAGGAAGTGGTTGATTACTGCAATAAGCACGATATTTTGATTACAGCTTATTCTCCTTTGGCGACCGGAAGAATTCTGGATGATAAGGCTATCGTAGATATGGCGGCAAAATATAAAGTAACTTCCGCACAACTTTGTATCAGATATTGCATTCAAAAGGATATGGTTGTTATTCCCAAGACAACTAAGAAGGAACGAATAATATCCAATGCTGAGGTGAACTTTATTATTGACGATGAGGATATGAAGATTTTAGACAAGCTATAAAAAAGATATGACATTTGAACTCTTTATTTACCAATACAAGTTCCTACAAAAGGGGTAACAAAAATCTATTAACATAACAGATTCTTGTTACCCCTTATATAATTACTTTTTATATAGGTTATTGAAGCTTTTGTATAATCTAGATTATCATTTGCCAAAATAATTATTTATTAATCTTATCTAAGGCTGCCTTAGCCTCCTCCTTGGTATATCCATATATGAATTGGTATAGCTCTATCCTATTAGTTTCCCAATCAAGAACAATAGGATACCCGATGCCATTATACTTTTTAGGGGCATCAAATGCACCATCCACAGGAACTCTGAAAGTCTCCATGGTAGTCATCTTATTTTCAATAACAGCTTCCATCATTTTTTCAATCTGCCTCTGGCTTAAATCCGTTTTTACATAGCTTAAAGCTTGGGTACTGATAGGTATAATCTTTAGTATGTTTCTGGAGGACATTAGACTGTCAAGCATAGCACCTAAAGCTCTCTGCTGACGCACAACACGGCCATAATCATAATTGGCTCCTCCAAGAGTCTTAACCTTTCTTACTCTTACATATCCCATAACCTGATTACCATTCAACTTGTTAACACCGGGAACAACGTTTCTGTTAGATTTCTTAGAAATATAGTTGGTCTTATTAAGGTAATTTGCTTCCTCTTTACCCAGCTCTATCTCAACACCGCCCAATAAATCCACTATATTCTCAAAAGCCTTGAAATTCACAGATGCATATCCATCAATTTGTATCTTATAATTTTTCTCTATGGTTTCAATTAATAAATCTGCACCGCCTCTGGAATAGGCTGAATTCAGCTTATTAGCTTTATATCCCGGGATTTCAACATAGCTGTCACGTAGTAATGAAGTCAGCTTAAGCTTGCCGTCCTTTGTATTAACAGATCCTATAAGAATAGCGTCTGTATTTCTGGCACCGCCGATTTCCTCAATACCAAATATAAGATAATTATATACATAATCCTCCCTCACAACATTTTCAGAGGGCTTTCTGTTACTGAAAACTTCCTTACCCTCTTCTTCAGGTGTATTATGTTGTACATTAGTGTATACGAATCTGCTTGCGACTTTATAGAGCAAGCTTCTTCCAGGCTTGGTTCCTACAACCAATAGAAGCATAGCCAGTATTACCAGAAGAGTGATTCCAGTAACCTTAAGACCCTTAAGCTTTTTCTTTTTACCTTTCTTATTTGTCTGAGGGCTTCTATCCTCATCCATGATATCAAGAACCTGTTTCTTTAACAGTTCTTCTGTGTATTTATCCTTCATAAGTCGCTCCTTAATAAATTATTAACTATCACAGCATATAAGGGAGGGACTACCCCTTTTTTCTATCTTATTTTATCACAAATTCACGAAATTTGAAGTCCAAATGAAGGATTTAAAGAAAATTTAAGAATCAGAAACATTTTCCATTAATTAAAAACCTTTATATTTGGATTGACTTTTAAAATAGTTTTGCTATACTTTATATTACTGGGGCATTAGCGCAGCTGGGAGCGCACCACACTGGCAGTGTGGGGGTCAGGGGTTCGAATCCCCTATGCTCCATATGGAGTCATAGCTCAGCTGGGACGAGCGTTCGCTTGACGTGCGAAAGGTCATGGGTTCGAACCCCTTTGACTCCATTATATATTAAGAGATCCTTCGTTTCTCGATGGATCTTTTTTATTGAATAGGAAAGTGCGTCCTATTCAATAAAAATGCAATGAAAAATGAAAGACTCATCCTAAGATGAGCCTTCATTATCCCCATATACCCGTTGCCAATAATTGGCAATGCATAAGAAACTGTCAATATTAATTATCCCGCTATGCTATATTTTTCCTTTGATTACCTCAGAAACTTGCTCTGAGGGTAGCGGGACACATAAGAAGAAGCCTTGACCTCCTTCACAGGAGTTTTGACGTAAATACTCCAGTTGTTCATTAGTTTCAATTCCTTCTGCCACGACCTTATAGTTCAGGTCATGTGCCAATTTAAGGATATTCTTTGTAATTGATGTTTCCTCATTACAATCTGGTATTGAACTAATGAAGCTTCTATCTATCTTAATTATATCAATCGGCAATTTTATAAGATGTACTAAGGAGGAGTAGCCGGTACCAAAATCATCCAGTGCAAACCGAATGCCGTGTTTTTTAAGCCTGCTCAGTCTCTCCATTGCCATATTAATATTCGTAATAACCGCCGATTCTGTAATTTCAAATATAACCGTATTATAATTTACTTTATATGATGAAATGATTTTTTCAATAATACTAAAATCATCTTCACTTTCAATTGATTTACTTGATAGGTTGATTGAAAGCTCAATATGCCCTAAACCTTCCTGCTCCCATTTTTGCTTCTGTTCCAGAGCTTTGCATATAATCATACGCTCCAGCTCATATATTAAGTCGGTTTTTTCCGCCACAGGTATAAAAGCATCTGGAGGTATTATACCCTTTCCAGGAGAAACCCATCTTACTAAAGCCTCTACACCAATTATCTCCTTGGTATCTAGGTTGTATTCAGGTTGGTAAAACAAAGTAAATTCATCACGGGCAATTCCCGTTTGGATTCTATTCATCATTTTGTTTTGTTTGTAATTCTGAATAATTTGTTTTTTTATGCTGCATATCTTTGAAACTAATAAATCCTTACTTGAGTCATTGTACTTTTGTTTTGTTTTCTCCATATGCATTCCTACTTATGCGCTCTCTAATAAGTTACCTTGTTGTTCTGACAATTACATCATAAACCATCGAAAATTAAAAAACCATGTCGTATTTGGAAAATTTTTATTAAAAATTTTCCAAATACGACATGTTAATTTATATTTATTCATAATATAATGAAACTGCTTACAAGAACTGTTAATAAAATATCAAATTTGCAGCTCATATAAGCACCCCATATTAACCAGTCAATAATTGAAGGAGGTAATTTATTATGAAGAAACTCAGAAATTTACTAGTAGTTGCAACATTACTTATGGTAGTAGGCCTTGTGCTCCCGCTTGGACAGGTTGGATCTAATCCTGATGGTGGTGTTACAGTTAACTGTGATCTTCCTCCGGGTGAAGTAATTGGTCTATATTAAACTCTAACTTATAACTTAATATCATAGTACATAACTACATGACCTTTTATCGACTGCTCGATATAAGATTGTTGCATAGCACATGCTATATAGTAAGCACGCTTAAGATAGCTAATACATTCTCTCTTGTTCTCAGGTGATAGCACTCCCTTTTCTATTAGCTGCTCCTTATTCCAGGCATAATTATATAGTAGATGAGGGAGTATATTGCCGATTTTAAACTCTCTACATATCTCAATCCCTTCTATAGAGGCATCAATCCCCTTTTGATGTATCCCGATTAAGCCATACCATTTTGATAAGTTATAAAGAACAGCCACCTGCATAATGGCTCTCTGTTCCTTGTCGATATAGCTTTGCTTTAGCGCTGTGTTTATTTCCTCAAGTATATCGATTC
>SHOH01000003.1:29992-35925 GCA_004294845.1 Anaerolineaceae bacterium | reverse complement strand
TTGTCGATATAGCTTTGCTTTAGCGCTGTGTTTATTTCCTCAAGTATATCGATTCCCTTTTGATACTCATCCTTTTCAATATATGCTGTTGATATATTTAAAAGCAAGGTAACTTCATTATATGTAAGTGGCCAATTTGAAAGTGATATCTCTCCATATCTTGGAATGGTTATCCGGATTGCTTTTTGTAGTTCTTCAAGGAAATCATCGGTGCTTATGCGTTTTAGACGGTAGTTTACAATGCTTTCAGAGCGGGTAATAAACTGATTATCAATATTGGTTCCTCCTACCCTCTGCTTTATCTCCTCTAATATATACTCCGCCCTATGATAGTCATAAGCCTGAATACACGCCTCAAACTGACGCATCTTCTCCATCACCTTATAATCAGAGATAGACAGCATGGAATATGCACGATCTCTGATCCTGCCCATACGCTCCATAAGAAGCTCATATACATCCTTACCGGGGTTTTGCCTTCCGGTCTCTATCCTGGATAATGTCTCCACAGAGCAAATATCCTCGCATAACTGCTCCTGAGTTATTGATAGAGACTTTCTGGTCATACCAACTATATCTCCTAATCTATATCTAGCCATTGATATTCCTCCTGTAAATGCCTCCTGATGCTATCTGCTTTAGTAGTATTCTCGAAAAAGCTAAAAATATGGTATGCCCTAAGATATAGGCTGATACACTCCTCCTTATCACAAGTATCCCATAGCCCTGCTGCCTTTAATTTTTCCTCTGTAACCCTCGCTTTAATAAGATTAAGTTCGTCTAGATATTCCATTCTTCGACTACCCTTATTCATCTCAAGTCCCTTATTACACAGCTCAAGAGCTCTATCCAATTCATTTTGCTCCATAAAAAACCTACCAGCTATCGCAGCAACCTTAGGATAGATATGAGTAATTTGCTCCATCTGATTATGCCAAAACATATAGTTAATTATCTGATCAAAAATCTTGTGAGCCTTATCAGTCATTCCTGTTGTTATCATTTTCTGCAATATATCCAGTATAATATTTAGCTCAGAATTACTTAGGAAATAATCAGCCATATCATTTGTGTCAAAATCAGGCACAGTACATGATATGGCTTCCATCAGCATATCAATTGTTGTTTCAAGTTCGCCTCCATTCAACTCATTAAGCCTTGCCTTGCATACCATTATAAATTGCCTGTGAGGAGTACCTTTCCCATAGGTTAATTTTTCGTATTTCTTTATTAGTTTTATAGCCTCATGGGCAGCCTCATCCTCTATCAATTTATTGATTTCTATTCTGCTTTGATAAGCTTCATGATCAAAATCAGTTAGAATCAATTCAAATTGATAGGGAGCCTTTCCAAGACGCTCCAAAAGAGTCTCTAAAATAAAAGCATCTACATCCCTTTCACCTGCCTCTACCCTAGATAAGGTTGACACAGAGCAAAGCCCTTTACATAGCTTGCTTTGTGAGATATGGTATGTTTCTCGGAAATACTGTATCGCTGATCCAATATTATTGTTATTATCTATTTCAATTTCTCTATACATTCTACACTCCTAGGTTAGTATACAATCGGTAATCAATTAGTATTTGTACATAAACACCCCAATTCAACATATAAATGTATTAATATTTTACATCATTTTGTATAAAAATACAAATAAGCCTATCTTGGCTCTACCTATCTTAGCTCTTCTTAGCGCTTATAAAAATATTTATCTTCATCTTAGTATAATTTCTCTTATATTATACTTATTAACAGTAATTATGTAAACGTATTTTGTGTAAGTGGACTATGTCGAATAATAACTTACATGGCAAGGGGACCTTTCGATACAACTTTTTAGTTGTATCGAAAGATCCCCTTGTTTTATAATATACCTTATGCCTTTTGTTACTTTGAAGACCAAACAGAAAGGGTGTTAGTATCCGCTGACCATTCAGTTGTTAGTCCAAGATTATCCGAAAGGAATGAAGCAGGGAACATCATCGTACCGTTACTTGTCATGAAGGGAGCCGCTTTCATATTTAGCTTCTTGCCGTTGGCTGAAATATCACTCTTACCGTTATAGCTGACGATTGAATTATTGTTTAGTCTGATAGTCAGCTTCTGATCCGAGCCATATGCCACAGTACCCCCAAGGGCTTCTACGATCGCCTCAATAGGTACAAATACCTCATTGTCAACCATCATGACTGAGGTGTTACCTCTGCCATCAATTGTTCTCATCCTACCGTTCACTCTCATCTGCGATTGTCCCATGGCAATCATTACATCCGGCCAGTTTACTCTTGATTCACGATCACCAAATATGGCTTCTTCTCCAGGATTTGTCGGACCCGCTACTATATCCGGATCTTTATATGCGAACTCAAAAGTTACACTTTTTGTAATGTCTTCATATTCAATCGCAAAGATAATTCGAGAAACAAATCTTCCCATCTCTCCTAAAGCATCGGAGTCTGCCTCGTAGCTAAATGAGCTTGTAGGTGAAAGAAATCTGTCTAACATATCCTCTGTAAGCTCTTCATCAAATTCCTCACCTAGGTCAAAATCAAATTCCTCATCAATGTCAACAACATTATCAAACTTACCAAATGAGACAATTGTACGAGAATTATCTGACTTAGAAAGATCAAGCATTTCATAATCTAAATCCATCGGAATGCTTGTTTCCCATCCTTCGCCACCAAAGGGATATCCGATAAATATATCTACCTCACCCTCATATGGCTGCAAATTTTTCAGATTTGTAACATTTCCCTCTGCCGTAATGCTTTCCACTATAATACCATATTCCCCCACTCTATCCCTCTGTATCTCACTAATTAATTTGGCATCCACACCATCAATTAAGCATTCAACAATAAAATCTAAGTTGTTTAGGTTAGTATCTACATAACCCGAATCTGTTGACGCCCCTTCAAAGTCAAGTATAGCAATTACCTTATGCCCTCCGGAAAGAACATCAGGATCAGTGAATTCGTATTCAAAGGTTCCGTCATTTACAGCTAACCATTCACTTGCAATAAGCTCTCCGTCATCATCATAAACATTAATTTTCATATCGCCATCATAATACTCTTCCTCAGGATATCCGGGTAGAGGTGTCTTACAGGGGGATATTGTTCCTGTGACGATATCATTAAAAGCATCTGCTTCAAGAATAAACGGCGTAAATGGTATTGTAGGATTCATCGCTTTTAGAGTACTTGCTCTGTAGGTTGTAGTTTGATCACCATCCACCACAACATGATCAATACTTATTGAAATACTGTCTGTAGGAAGAAGTCTATAATTAGCGGTAAACTCATATTCAAAATTTCCTAATGAATCTGTGTTTACCCGCCTGGTGGTTCTTGTTCCGTTTCGATTCATTTCAATATTAAGCGGGATGTTTGCTGCACCAACCACTCCTGCCAGCTCATCCTCATACCAGATGCTTCCCCATATTTTGTCCCTATGGGCACAGAGGCCGTCTACCTGAATGACAGGCGTAATTTCCTTATTTTTCACTGAATCTCCACCGACCATTGCGCCAATTTTAAATTGAAATGTCTTTTCAAATATTCTCAGCTTCAGGAGATAATATTCAAATGGATTATTAAAAAGCCATGCCTTGAAAAGTGCGACAAAATCCGCACTTAAGTCAAGCTGTAGGCTTGCACCCTTTTCCTCACTTGCCTCACCTTCAATTATAGCTTCGGCCTCCAGTCCCAGCCACACCTGGGCTGTCAGTAGATTAAAGTCAAGTACATCCAGAGTTAACTGTGGACCTACATATGCCCAAGCGTTAATCTTTCCGTTTAGGAGGATAGCCGCCTTGAAATCTTCAGAATCGTACCAGGCATATGGTAGAGCAGACGGAACTCCCACGAGAACACCCCAGAAGTTGCCCATAACTCCGCCTCTGATATCTCCTACGGTTTCAATCTTAGCTGTTATGGTAATCTCACCATTAACTCCGATTACCGCATATATTCCGACGCCTATATGGGCTGCGATTCTTCTGCCCAGTATTTCTGAACCGGAGTCATAATCCAAACCATAGCCATATATCCTGACGCACATCTCCTTCTCAAATTTAATTTTTGATTCCACCAATACGCTAGATTCCACTGTCATGGATTCAAAGCCCAGGTTAAATTCTCCGTCCCAATCAGCCTCACAAATTAACTTAGGCTCATATACCCTGATCTTTCCACCCTTAAGCTTCACTACTATACTAAGGGATCCTGAGTTAGAAGTGTCCTTGGCATCTCTATTCTCGGGATGTGGTGTAGGAGTAGGTTTTACTGTTGGTTCATTCTTACCCTTAGGTTGTTCCGTCTCCACAGGCTTCTTATTTGGATTTGAAGGCATTTCAAATAAAATCATTTCGGGTATATTAAATTCATGGAAATTTCTCGATCTATCAGGTTCAGGTAGCTCAGCCTCCATAGCACCTGAAGCATACGAAGATATACTGTCATCTTCATCCACAAGAGTAACACCCTCCGCCATATCCGTTATATTTCCTTTGGTCAGCCTGATTTCCTGATTCGGAATGTATATAGATTTAATAACATCTTCGGCTCTGGGTTGCACAACTGCTGCTTCTTCACCTGAAGCATCAATAACTCTATAGGTACTCTGTGTATTCTCATCGATATAAATCTTACCCTTTTGCAGACTGATGGATTTATCACTAAATTTTAGTATATTAGTTCCCGGTTGATAAGTTTTCTCTGAGGGTGATAAATTCACCAAATGATTAGGTATGCCGGTTTGAGGAATAAAATCCTCTAAGTCACTCTCACTTGATATAGAAGTCAAATTAGCCTCATCAATATTATAGGATGCATCCGCAGGTAAGAATTCAACATTATCCTGTAGCACAATCTCTATGCCTTCCAGTCTTGCAGGTTTCTCAATATTAGCATAGGGATAAACTTTATTATATTTGTTAATATTAATATTAGTTTTAGGTTTCACCGAATCTTTTATGCTTACCACCGGCTTTGTTGGTTTTGTCGTTGGTGTTGGCTTTGTCGGTGTTTTCGGTGTTGTTGTTGGTGTCGGCTTTGGAGTAATTTTTGACTTTATTATAGGTGTCGG
Organism: Anaerolineaceae bacterium; assembly: GCA_004294845.1. Lineage (GTDB taxonomy): Bacteria > Bacillota > Clostridia > Lachnospirales > Lachnospiraceae > Mobilitalea. Next base: position 30,834 of record SHOH01000003.1, on the reverse strand, counting down.
CTCTGTGGGTATTGTTGGCTTTGTCGGTATCTTTGTTCCAGTAAATGAACTAATCTCATCTGTCCTTTCGGATTCACCGTAGTAATTATTTGTCATCTGTCCTGCATAAATGTTACCCTGTGTATTCGCTCCTACCATTCCAAATAATCCCGACAGAATGGTTACTATTAGTAGTTTACTAATAAATTTTCTTGAATACCACATGCTTATAACCTCCCTAAATGAATATAATCTCAATCATTTACTTATACCTTATTACATACAAGCTGACGATCTCGTTTGATATTTAAATTTTATGGGGCAGTTTCGCATAAAGATAGGGTAAATATGATTAAATTTAGTAAGTAAAATCTTAATTTATTAATTAGTATTTTCCATATGATAGCTTAAAATAATCCTGCCAATTTGTCTTTATATAAATAAGGCTACCCAACTTTTGTTCACGATTTATATGTGAACTTTTAGTTGGGTAGCTCTTAATAACCTACTTATGACTTATCACTTAATTAATAATGACTAAAAGCATAGATGAAAAAGTATCCTATTCGTAAGTAATCTGTCATATTCCCATCTATTCCTACGCCAACGGAATCCCTCTATGCTGTTTCGTCCTACAAATACAGGATAGAACCAGAAGTTGTTCCCGTTAATCAACCATATATAGGTAAATCGGTTCATACAGCTACGAAAATCCCTGGGTCGTCTGCGAAAATCGATTATTCGTCCGCCAGTCGGCCCTCTAAAGCCCTGAGGCCCTGAAAGCAATTGCTGTTCTCCTTCACTGGGAAGCTGTGGAGTGAAGGTAGGCGGTGCTGACGGGGGCTGTACCGGAGGCATTCCTG
>SHOH01000003.1:28070-29892 GCA_004294845.1 Anaerolineaceae bacterium | reverse complement strand
AAAGGAGGTCCCCCAGGTCTGCCCGGTCTTTGTCCTGGAGGGCTTGGTGGTCTTTGTCCCGGTGGCATTCCTTGCCCGGGTGGTCTTTGATCCGGTGGTCCAAAAGGAGGTCCAGGGAAGAATTGCTGATATTTCATCGGTTGCTGCTTATTATCAGCCCTTTGTTTATCTTTATCATTATTCAATGCGTTTACCTCTTTCTGCATAAATGTTCACATAATATTTTATGAACAATATGAAAAAGGGTGCAGAAAGACAAAAGTTAGAACTCCTTTTTACGGTAGATACCTACTGATAAGGAATAGGATATTCCCAAGAAAACTATCATAACAAGAGGTGCAATAATATAAATACTATCTTTAACCATCTCAAGAACATCCATCAACCTCTCTGGAGGAACCATGTTATCTTCCTTTACTTTCTTAAAGATTAACATTCCAAGTAAAAAAGGCACCATATATATCAAAATAAAGTAAATTCTCGCTTTTGTTATTCCTACCTTTGCAATAATTGGAAGTAATACAGAATAGAATATAATAACTATTACAAACCCTCCTATAGGTACCTCAAAACCACTAAATATGCTTTCAGCCTTTGTCGCTATATTAATAACCAGAAGAGAAGCCGCATTAACCAGAAATCCAATAAGTGTAAGTAAGAGCATCATCAAATATTTGCCTTGTATAATGTTTTCTCTTGTTAGTGGCATGGTTAAAGCATAGCTGTCCCAGTTAGCTAACTCATCAAGAGAAAAGGTACCAAACAAAAACATTGCAAATATTAATGTAAACATTCCACTAAAACTACCCGGGCTTTCTGTTAAAAAGGAAATAGCACCATAGAATAATACCATTACTCCGACTAACCTAAAACTATTGCTTACATTAATAAAATCCTTTACAATTAATCCTTTCATATCAGTCCCGCCTTCCTCTACTTATAAATAGCATAATCTCTTCTATTGATGTCTTTTCAGGAATGAATTCTCTATACCTTCTTTTGAAGGCATCAAGATCCTTAATCATTATCTCTACTCCGTAATTATTCTCCCTTATTCCAACAATATAGCTTCTATCAATTTTCTCTACTTCATCCTTTCTACAGCGGATAATCCCATGTCGATATATTAACTCATCCTTATTTTCACTTAAGACAATTCTTCCATCATGTATAAATGTCACATAATCAGCTATTTTTTCAATATCATTTATAATATGAGTGGAAAACAGGATTGTATGATTTTCATCCTGTATAAAATCCATGAAAATATCCAGCATTTCTTCCCGCATCATAGGATCTAATCCACTTGTAGCCTCATCCAATACAAGTAGCTTCGAATTGTGGGATAAAGCTATGGCAATAGAAAGCTTCATTTTCATTCCTCTTGAAAAGCCCTTAATCTTCTTATTCGTAGGAAGCTTAAAACTATTAAGATAATTATAAAAAACCCTTTGATCCCAATTATAATATATATTTTTCATAATTTTGTTAATATTATCTAGCGTAAGATTATCATGAAGGTTACTTCCATCAAATACGACACCTATCTGAGCCCTAAGATCCATAGATAAATTATTGGATGGGTTCCCCCAGATACGAATAGAGCCTTCATCCGGATAAATCAAATTTAAAATAGCCTTTATTGTGGTCGTCTTACCTGCTCCGTTCTCTCCCACAAATCCCATAATAGAACCAGATGGAACATTAAAGCTTATTTTATCAAGTAAGAATCCATCAAAACGCTTTGACATGTTCTCTACCTCTATTGCGTATTTTGTATTGACCCCTCTATCCTTATTCTTATGCAATGTAGAAACCATAC
>SHOH01000003.1:19974-27970 GCA_004294845.1 Anaerolineaceae bacterium | reverse complement strand
TCATAAATCATTCTCATTATTTCTTGCAGTTCATCTAAGCTTATGCCTCCGTCTTTTGCTCCCCTAACAGCCATGTTCAAATGTTCTTCCACGACTCTTAGCTGTTCTTCTCGTACAAATTCCATATTCTTATCTGCGATGAAGCTTCCCTTACCCATAACTGTATATATAAATCCGTCTCTTTCCAAATCTTCATATGCCCGCTTTGTAGTAATTACACTAATGCGAAGCTCTTTTGCAAGCATTCTCATGGATGGAAGCTGATCACCTGGTTCAAGCTCACCACTTATAATCATCTGCTTCATCTGGGTGGAAATCTGCTCATATATAGGTTTATCACTGGAATTACTGATCAAAATATTCATGCATTATTCTATAATCCAAGACCCTTTAAATACTCTTTGGATTTTCTCCTTCCCACCTTGTTTTGGTGTTATAGTGTGTATACTGTTTATATACACTATAACACCATATTTATACACTGTCAACAGAAAAAAGCAATGTCATCCCTGATTAATATAATCTAGGAATGACACTGCTCTTTACATACTATATCTTATATATATTTATTGAAAGCTTAATCTTTATTTTAAATCCATATAAGCTTTTAAAAGTTTTAGAGTATTTTCAAGCCCCTTTATATGGGTTCGCTCCATACCATGGGATGAATGGACTCCTTGACCTATCAATGCTCCCCTGATATTATTTCCTCCCCTAAGGGCTGCAGATACATCAGAACCATAATGGGGGAAGATATCCACCACATATTCAATGTCATTTTCTTTTGCAAGGTCTATCAGCTTGCCTGTCATGTCATAATCATATGGACCAGTAGAATCCTTGGCACAGATTGATACCTTGAATTCAGAACCGTTCAAATCATCCCCAATAGCACCCATATCCACAGCAATGATTTCTGTGATTTCTTCCGGTATCCAGCTGGCTCCAAATCCTACTTCCTCATAATTGCTAATTAATATCTTTATGTTCTTACTTGGATTTAGCTTCTTTTCAGATATTTCTTTAAGTAATCCCATTAATACCGCTACAGATGCTTTATCATCCAGATGTCTGGATTTTATGAAGCCATTATCAGTATACTCAAATTCTGCATCAAAGCTTATATAGTCTCCACTATTAATACCAAGCGCTAGTACATCATCCTTGCTTTCGATTATTTCATCTATACGAACGATCATATTTCTGTCTGTCCGTTCCATAGTCCTCGCATCATCATAACTATGTACGGAGGAGCTTTTGATTAATATGGTTCCGGTATAGACCCTTCCATCCCTGGTATGAATCTTACAGTAGCTACCTTCTACGCTATGCATAGTATATCCGCCCACCATGGTAAATCTTAAGGTTCCATCCGCATCAATTGAGCGTACCATGGCACCTAGGGTGTCTACATGGGCTGACAATCCGATAGTTTCTTTTTCTCTTCCTTTCACGGATATAATCAAGCCACCCTTCCTGCTCATTTCACAGGTGTAACCAAAGCTTTCTGCTTCATTTCTCACATATTCCATTATCTTTTTTGTAAAGCCTGATGGGCTTGGTATATTAACCAATGTCTGTGTGGTTTGAACAATATAATCTAAAGAATTCATATTAAGTCTCCTTCTTCATGTCCTTCTATTAATCTATATTATCAACATTTTTGTTAAGCTTCTTTAAAAACTTTTCCTGATTCTCTATTATTTTTGCTAGAGCAACGATTTACATACTTATGACTTCATATCCTTCTTCTATGTATTTTCTCATTCCCGCATGGCCATACATATCATCTAACATAGCTAGTCCAGAGCTTAGGTTGTCATCATAAACTTCAAGCACCTTAGAGCATGCAAGGCAAATACCCGCTATAATTCCTGCCTCTTTTGCTTTATTATAAAAATGATTGTTTTCCTTTTCTAACACAGGTACCAATGTAACAGATTGTCCCTCGAATATAATTTTCACTTCTGCTCCTGCATCATGTAAGTCAAGTGCATTCATTAAAATATGTTGAAAACACATCTTATGACCATTCATTCCATAAAATAAAACTTTTTTCATTGACCTACCTCCCTAATTATTTTTATTAATATATAGCTGGCTTAAGCAAAGTTTAGCATATATGCTATTTGTTTACAATAAAGCTTTGAAGATACTTAGGGGAATTATTTGCTGATTATATGAAATAATAAGATTATATAAGTTTATGAGGTTATTTGTAATTTACCTGTATACAAAATAACCATATTTTAGTAGAATGGAGGATTGATTTATATGGGAGTATCACATAAAGGAGCCATATCACTTGGCCTTCTATATATACCTGTTGGCTTGTATACAACTACAAGGGATAATGATATAAGATTTAATCAGCTTTGTAAGGATACCAAGGAACGGGTAAAGTACAAGAAATACTGCCCCAGCTGTAATAAAGAAGTTAAATCTGATGATATAATCAAAGGCTATGAGTATGAAGCTGATAAATATGTGGTAATGACTCAAGATGAAATTGAAAAAATCAAAACTAAAAAGGACAAGACTATTCATATCATTCAATTTGTTAACCTTCCGGAAATTGATCAGATTTACTACGAGAAGAATTACTATGCTATCCCAGATACCGGAGCCGAGAAGGCCTTTGAACTTCTACGATCAGCTATGCTATCAGAAGGTAAGGTCGCTCTTGCTAAAACTGTTATAGGTACAAAAGAAAACCTTATAGTTCTTTATCCCACAGAGGATGGAATGATTGCAAAGACTCTCTTCTATCAGGATGAAATAAATCCTCTTCCCAAGCAACTTCCAAAGGTGGAATTAAGTGAGGCAGAAATCACCATGGCAAAGACATTACTTAACACCTTAACAAAGCCCTTTGATGCTTTAGCCTATAAGGATGAGTATCAGGAAAGGCTTAGGGATGCTATTATGCAGAAAATTCGCGGAGAGGATATAGTGGCAGTGGATACCTCCGAGCCAAGTAATGTTATTGATTTGATGGAAGCTCTACAAAGAACAATTGACATGTCCAATAAACAGAAAATAGGTACAGCATAATGGATATATTTGAAGAAAAAAATATTAAGCCAATGCTAATATCTGAAATGACAGAGCCCTTCAATGATCCTGACTGGATATATGAGCTTAAGCTGGATGGAATAAGATGTATTGCCTATCTAGATACTCAAGCTAAGGATACCGAGCTACGTAATAAAAGAAACCTAAGGTTACTTCCTAAGGTTCCGGAGCTTACTGATATATATCAAAATATAAAGGAACGCTGTATCCTTGACGGAGAGCTTATAATCCTAAAGAATGGTGTTCCTGATTTTTTTGAACTTCAAAGAAGAGCTCTTACCTCAAATCCCTTTAAGATAAAGATTTCTTCAGATAAATATCCTGCTTCTTTTGTTGCTTATGATATCCTTTATCTTAAAAATAAGTCGCTTATAGATCATCCACTTCTGGAGCGAAAGAATATACTTTCCGATACGGTGCTAGAATCCCCTAAACTTGCTGTAAGTAGATATATTCCGGAAAAGGGTATAGAACTCTTTGAAGTTGCAAAGGCCAGGAAGCTTGAAGGTGTCATAGCAAAGAAGAGTATGAGTAAATATTACTTTGACAAGCGTACAAAGGACTGGATTAAGTTCAAATTCTTAGCGGACAAGGACTTTGTAGTCTGCGGGTATATTGTTAAAGAGAAAGGAATCACCAGTATTGTCCTTGGGGGATACCAAGGAAGCGAGCTTATATATCAAGGACATGTAACCTTTGGAGTTAGACATGGTGACCTTAAGAAATTAGAAACCATAGCCAGTTCTCCTTTTGACATAACCCCTCCCGGTCATGAGGATGCCATATGGCTAAAACCTGTTCTGGTTTGTGTGGTTAATTATATGCCCAATGAAAAGGGTATGCTTCGCCAGCCCGTATTCAAGGGTTTTAGAGATGATATGGAGCCTATAGAATGTCAGATACACCCACTTGATTAATACTCAAAGATTAGGGGAGAAGATCTGTGTTGGATTAATCCAAACATGATCTTCTCCCCAATACACAAAGGTTCTTATATGTTGGAACAATTCATTAATAATATAGTTTGACTATATTAACATGCTTTAGTTTCTAAAATATGATACGCCAGATTCAAATACATATAGGTTCTGGTTACCGGTGATATTGATTGCCACTGAGTCTCCGACTCTTTCTGAATGAGTCATCTTACCAAGAACTCTGCCATCCGGACTGGTGATACCCTCGATTGCATAATAGGATCCGTTAGGATTATAAGCCTCATCCATACTTGGTTCACCACCAAAATCCACATATTGTGTCGCTACCTGACCATTATTAAATAATCCTTCAATTAATTCCCTGCTGGCGACGAAGCGTCCCTCACCATGAGAAGCCGGACTTGTATATATAGCTCCAAGCTCAGCCCTCATTAACCAAGGAGAGGCATTGCTTACCACCTTGGTATTGACATATGTTGATACATGGCGTCCAAGCTTATTGGTAGTCAGCGTAGGGGAATTCTCATTCTGTGGTATGATTTCACCATAGGGTACAAGTCCTAGCTTAAGCAATGCTTGGAATCCATTGCTTATACCAAGTACAAGACCGTCTCTTTTGCTTAGCAAGTCACTGACGGCTTCCTTAAGTTTTTCATTTCTAAATGCTGTGGCTGTGTACTTACCGCTACCTAGCGCTTCATCTCCCGATGAAAAACCACCTGCAAGCATAAGTATCTGTGACTGATTTATTGCATTTTCAAAGGCAAGCACGGATTCACGAATATTTGAGGCTGACAAATTAGAGAATACAATTGTCTCTACTTCGGCTCCTGCAGCTTCGAAAGCTCTAATTGCATCATACTCACCGTTTGTACCCGGAAAAAGAGGTATAAAAACCCTGGGTCTTGCAACTTTATTCTTAGCAAGATATATCTTGCCGGCATCATATAGCTTGGTATCAATCTCCGATAATTTCTCATTAGTAGAGGTTGGATATAAAAGTTCTAATGTATCTGTCCAAGTTGAAAGTGCTTCGTCTAAATCTATGGTATCATTACCGAATCTAAATACCTTTTCATCGGTAACTTCGCCAATTATATCATAATCTGTAGATGCAAATCCATAATCAGCCAACTTCCCTGCATCCTCTTTTTTCAGTTCTATAAGAATGCTTCCATAGTCAGGAAGGAAGAGTTCCTTCTCATCCAACTCAGGCTTTAGGGTAACTCCCAGCATATTGCCAAATGCCATCTTACTGACTGCTTCAACAAGACCACCCATACCTAATGCATAGGCCGATACTGCCTTTTTATCATTCATAAGACTGTTTATCTTCTCATATAGGGATTTCACCTGTTCGTAAAGAGGAAGATCATAAGAATCCCTCTTTATCTTAAATCTCACAAGCATGTTGCCCGAACTCTTTAACTCAGTAGATACCACATCCTTAGTTGTAGCAGTGTTCACTGCAAATGATACAAGTGTGGGTGGTACATCTATATCATGGAAAGAACCTGACATACTGTCTTTTCCACCGATAGATGGAAGCTCCAGCTTCATCTGAGCATCATATGCACCTAAAAGTGCCGCCAGTGGCTCACCCCACCGCTTAGGATCATTGTTAAGCCTACGGAAAAACTCTTGGAATGTTAATCTAATCTTGGAGTAGTCTCCACCGGAGGATACTATCTTTGCGACTGATGATAATACAGCATATACAGCGCCGTGAAATGGTGACCAAGTGGATAGATAGGGGTCAAATCCATAGCTCATCATAGATACGGTATTGGTTTCTCCCTTAAGCACTGGAATCTTTGCTATCATGGTCTGTATAGGTGATAGCTGATATTTACCGCCATAAGGCATCGTAACTGTAGCTGCTCCGATAGAGCTATCAAATATCTGCGTCAGACCCTTTTTGGAGCATATATTAAGGTCAGCTAATAAATCTAACCATTTTTCCTTGATACTGCTATTTTCATCAAAATCTATTGCTTCCTTATTCAGATAATTATCTTTTTCGGAAGGTATAATTATATAGGCAGAGGCCTCCTGATGGGCTCCGTTTGTATTAAGAAATGCCCTTGAAATATTTACAATTTCTTTGCCTCTCCACTCCATTATAAGTCTTTTTTCTTTGGTAACCTCTGCTACGACAACCGCTTCCAGATTCTCTTCATTAGCAAAGTTAAGTATCTTGTCTACATCCTTGGCCTCGACAACTATAGCCATTCTCTCCTGCGATTCAGAAATAGCAAGCTCCGTTCCATCTAAACCTTCATATTTGACGGGAACCTTATCCAGATTTATATGAAGTCCATCTGCCAATTCACCTATAGCTACAGATACTCCACCGGCACCAAAATCATTGCATTTTTTAATTAGAGTAGAGACTTCCGGTTTTCTAAATAGTCTTTGCAGATTACGCTCTGTAGGAGGATTTCCCTTTTGTACTTCTGCTCCACAGGTCTCTATGGACTCATTGGTTTGTACCTTTGAAGAACCGGTTGCCCCTCCAAGACCATCTCGTCCGGTTCGTCCACCCATGAGAATAATTACATCCCCTGGATCAGAATTACCACGCACGACATATCTTCTTGGTGCTGCGCCCATAACTGCGCCTAATTCCATTCTCTTAGCCACATAGCCCGGATGATATATCTCATCCACATAACCGGATGCAAGTCCAATCTGATTACCGTATGTGCTATAACCTAAGGATGCGTCAATGCAGAGCTTTCTCTGAGAAAGCTTGCCATCCATGGTAGCCTCTATTGGTTGTGTCGGATCGGAAGCTCCGGTAATTCTCATAGCTTGATATACATAACCCCTTCCTGAAAGGGGATCACGAATTGCACCACCCAGACAAGTAGAAGCACCACCGTAAGGCTCAATCTCTGTGGGATGGTTATGGGTTTCATTCTTAAAGAACAATAACCACTCTTCTGTCTTGCCGTCGATATCTACAGGAACTATAATCGAGCAGGCATTAATCTCATCTGAAACCTCCATATCCTCAAGTTTTCCATCAGCCTTTAGTCTCTTCATAGCCAATGTAGCCACATCCATAAGTGAGATGTATTTATCATTTCTTCCTTTATAAAGCTTTTCTCTGTCATCAATATAGCTATTATATACAGCCTTTATAGGCTCGGTGTAATATCCCTCTTCAAATTGAATATCCTTTAGCTCTGTTAAGAATGTGGTATGTCTGCAGTGATCAGACCAATAGGTGTCAAGGACGCGAATCTCTGTCATAGATGGATCTCTGTCTTCCTCTTCCCTAAAATAATTTTGAATATGATTAAAATCAGCCTTAGTCATAGCCAGATTAAGCGATTCGCGTAATCCAAGTAATTCTTTCTGCTTCATATCCTTAAAGCCGGTAAGGATTTCTACGTCCTCAGGCCTATCAAATTTAGTAACTAAGGTCTTTGGCTTAACTTCATCAGTTTCTCTGGAATCCACCGGATTAATAATATAAGATTTTATCTCCTCAAAATCCTCTTCTGAAATGTTCCCAGATAGAATATATGTGGTTGCCGCGCGTACTATGGGCTTTTCTTCCCCAGCTAAAAGTCTAATGCAATGCTCTGCTGAATCTGCCCTTTGGTCGAACTGCCCCGGAAGGTATTCTACTGAAAATATCCTGTCAGAAGGATTAGACGCAAAGGTTTCCTCATATAGATTCTCCACAGGGGATTCCACAAACACATTCATGAGCGAACGTCTGTATATATACTCGCTAAGATTTTCTATCATAAAGCGGCTAAGTACTCTGACAGATTCTATCCCCTTAATTCCTAACTGATTTCTTAGGTCCTGCTCTAGTTTCTTCGCGGCTACATTATATGGCTCTTTTTTTTCAACGTAGATTCTTCTAACACTGCTCATTCAAAACACTCCTATTCAATATATTAATAGTATCGATTATTTTAATGAATAAGCAGATTAGGAACTCGGAAACCATATTTCCTCGTTCG
>SHOH01000003.1:18283-19874 GCA_004294845.1 Anaerolineaceae bacterium | reverse complement strand
ATCTGCTTAGTCACGTATATTATATAATCAGCTCATCATTTTCTTGCATTATATCACAGCTTATCTTATAATTAAAATTAATATATATAAATACTTTTATTAGAGAAGCTAATATATATTATATTGGTATATTGGGCAATTCTTATTAGGACAAAAACTAAAAATTTAGTAAGAAATTCAAAGGAGGAGCGGTTTTGGATATAAACTACGAACTCTATAAAGTGTTCTACAATGTTGCAAAAAGCTTAAGCTTTTCAGAGGCTGCGGAGGCTCTATTTATATCTCAATCAGCCGTAAGCCAGTCCATTAAGACATTAGAGAAACGTCTAAATCAGCGCTTATTTATCCGTAGCACCAAGCGAGTAGCCCTTACAAAGGAAGGAGAGCTACTACTTAAGCATATCGAGCCTGCCATCAATCTGATAACACGAGGTGAAAATCAGCTTTGTGCAGACCCTAAAAGCGGTCTTCAACTTAGAATTGGTTCCAGTGATACTATCTGTAGGTATTTTCTGGTACCTTACCTGAATGTATTCCATAGAAAATACCCGAATATTCATATCAAGGTGTCCAACGGTACTTCTATTCAATGTGCCAAGATGCTGGAGCGCAATGAAGTGGATGTTATAGTCACCAATTCACCAAATTCATCACTGAACGATTTGATGGACATCATTCCTGTAAAGGAATTCCATGATGTATTTATTGCTAAAAAAGATGAATATCCTCTTTATGACCATCCTGTTTCATTCAGGGAGCTTTTGAATTATCCGATATTAATGCTGGAAAAAAGAGCAACCACCAGCATGTATCTCCATAATCTCTTTCTTGAAAATTCATTAGATTTAGTACCTGCCATAGAGCTGGCCAGCAATGATCTGCTAATCGACTTGGCAAGGATTGGTCTTGGAATTGCTTTCGTACCTGATTTTTGTATTAAGGATTTGGAAGAATTGGCCATTATAGAGACTGAGCAGGAAATCCCCTCTCGTAAACTCGTCGCAGCATATAATCTAGATATTCCTTTATCCGATGGAGCGAGATATTTTATTGACAGCCTTACTTCATAAAAAGTATCTCTTTTAAAATAGTATCTAATTTTCATAACTTAAAATAGGCACCGACAATCCCTTACCATAAAGTATGGGAATAGCGGTGCCATTTTATTTTGTAATAAGCAATTTTACTCATGAGATTATATGTTCAAGATTCTATTACTTGGTCATTTCATTTAACCTATCATGCATAATCTTATTGAAATTAATAACTTTTCGTTCATACTCTTCATTCATATATCTTGATGTTATCAAAAAGTCCGCTGTAGCGCGATTGTTAGCAATGGGTATATCATATACGGCCGCTATTCGAAGCAATGCTTTTACATCAGGATCATGGGGCTGAGATTCTAATGGATCCCAGAAGAATATAACAAAATCAATATTCCCTTCAACAATTCTGCAACCTATCTGCTGGTCCCCGCCCAGAGGACCGCTGTTATATGCCCTGACAGGTAGCTCTGTCTTTTCTGAAATCAATCTGGCTGTAGTTCCTGTTCCGCTAAGAAAATGATTCATTAATATATTCTTGTTTT
>SHOH01000003.1:0-18183 GCA_004294845.1 Anaerolineaceae bacterium | reverse complement strand
GCTGTCCAGCCTCCGTCTGCAGTAATAACTGCACCGTTAACAAAGCTAGAATCCTCTGATGCCAGGAATAATGCGACACCGGCGATTTCATCGGACTCTCCTGCTCTTGGATTGTTGGCGGATCCTGACATTGCACGCTCCATTCCAAACTTATCGGGATTATTCATACTTGTACCAATATTGGTATTGACAGCTCCCGGAGCTATAGCATTACAACGGATTCCCAAGCCTGAATATTGGAACCCTATGTTCTTGGTTATGCCAATTAAAGCATATTTGGATGCAGTATATGCAGTTCCTGCACGGGATCCGAAAAGTCCTCCGATTGAAGCGTTATTAATAATAATGCCCTGCTTCTTCTCTAGAAAAATCGGAATACATTTGCGGATTAATCTCATAGGACCTGTAGTGTTAATATTTATAACATTGTCCCACAGCTCGTCGGTAAGCTCACCAACGGGTACGAAATTATCCATAATGCCCGCATTATTAACTAGGATATCAACTGTTTTATATGTTTCTACCGTAATGTCTACCAGGTGTTCTATATCCTCATTTTTACCTACACTAGCCAGAACACCAAAAGCTGTTCCTCCATCTGAGTTGATTATATCTACCGCCTCATTTAGAGCTTCCTCGTTTATATCTGACAATACAACCTTTGCGCCTTCCTTTGCGAAACGAATAGCGATTGCTTTACCCATTCCTGATGCGGCGCCGGTTACAATAGCGACTTTGTTCTTAAGTTTCATTGAAGACCTCCTTATTAATGAAGGGTTATAAGTTTCTCAGGTACATATTACCATGTTGGTAGATTTATGTCAATTGAATCATTCAAAATTATATTGTGTAAAATATCTTTTGGGATCTTTAACCATTATTTTATATGTCCTTTAAATTATTAGATGATATATAATTTGAATTAATTAGCTCTTTTACAATTATAAAAGGCAACTTAGCTCATTCACTAAACTGCCTTTTATAGGTGTATTTCAATTTATTTACTTAGACTCTGTAGCCTTTCCATTACTTGGTCCATCATATTACTATACTTTTCGAGCTTGGCATTCTCCTCTGCAATTTTACTCTCTGGAGCCTTGGATACGAAATTTGGATTAGACAGCATTCCTTTAACACGCTTTAGCTCTCCCTCCAGTCTTTCCTTCTCCTTAGTAAGGCGTTCTATTTCCTTATCTATATCCACAAGATCGGCAAATGGTATATAGATTTGCGCACCGGGGATTACTGTGGATACAGCATCTTCGCTAATTCCAGATTTATCATTCTGTATTATTACCTCACTTGCAAAGCCCAAAGTGGCAAAGAATACTCTGCTCTCTGTGAAAATCTCTTTGATTCTTTCATTGTCGGATACCACGATAAGAGTAGCTTTCCTGCTGGGAGGAACATTCATTTCAGATCTAACATTACGGATACCCTTAACCGCTCCTTTTATTAATTCAATGCTTTCTGTATCCTTAACAAATTCCCAGTTGGGATTATATGTCGGCCATGAGGATATCATAATTGAATCCTTTTCTCTAAGTCCTGTCATCTCCTGAAGAGTGCAGAATATTTCCTCAGTCACAAATGGCATATATGGATGAAGAAGCTTTAGGGAATTGGTCAGAACTCTCTGTAAGGTCCAGAGTGCCGCAACCTTTGTATCATCCTCTTCATTATATAATCTGGGCTTAACCATCTCAATATACCAGTCACAGAATTCCTCCCATATAAAATCATAAATCTTCTGTGCAGCAATTCCCATTTCAAAGGTTTCCAGGTTATCGGTAGCTTCCTTAATGAGAGTATTTGACTTTGACAGTATCCACCGATCTGCCTGTGTAAGAAGCTTTTCATCAATAGTCTCTGATAAATCTGCCTTCTCTAGATTCATCATTATAAAGCGAGATGCGTTCCATACCTTGTTTGCAAAGTTTCTGCTGGATTCAACCTTTTCCCAGTAAAAACGCATATCATTTCCGGGTGCATTTCCTGTAATTAGAGAAAAGCGAAGAGCATCAGCCCCGAATTTATCAATTACATCTAAGGGATCCACACCGTTACCTAGGGATTTACTCATCTTACGTCCTTCTGAATCCCTCACAAGACCATGAAACAATACCTTGCTAAATGGTTTCTCTCCCATATGAGCATAACCGGAAAATATCATACGTATAACCCAGAAGAATATAATATCATAACCGGTTACAAGAACGTCTGTAGGATAAAAATAATCTAGATCCTCAGTCATCTCAGGCCAGCCAAGTGTTGAGAATGGCCATAGCGCTGACGAGAACCATGTATCTAAGGTATCCTCATCCTGTCTGAAATTGCTGCTACCACATACATGGCATCTGGAGGGCTCTTCTTCGGATACAATAACCTCTCCACAGCTATCACAGTAATATGCCGGGATTCTATGACCCCACCATAACTGTCTGGAGATACACCAGTCTCTGATATTATCAGTCCAATTAAAATATATCTTTTCAAAGCGTTCAGGAATAAGCTCAACCTCACCGGATTTTACAGCTTCTATAGCCGGTTTAATCAGATCATCCATCTTTACAAACCACTGAGGCTTAATCATGGGCTCTACTGTTGTATGGCAACGGTCATGAGTACCAACATTATGAGAATGATCCTCTACCTTAACCAAAAGACCCTGCTCCTTAAGCTCATCAACTATTGCCTTTCTGGCCTCATAACGATTCATGCCTACGTATTTGCCGCCATTTTCATTGATGGTCGCATCATCATTCATGATGTTAACCTCTGGAAGATTATGACGTTTTCCAACCTCAAAGTCATTTGGGTCATGGGCAGGAGTAATCTTAACAACACCTGTTCCGAAATCCTTATCTACATAAGCATCTGCAACTACAGGAATCTCTTTATTTATTATTGGCAGTATTACATTCTTTCCTATCAGATGTTGATACCTTTCATCCTCCGGATGGACTGCTACAGCAGTATCTCCAAGCATAGTCTCCGGCCTGGTGGTAGCAATCTCTACATATCCTTCTTCTCCTGATATAGGATACTTAATATGCCAGAAGTGACCTGACTGCTCCTCATGCTCTACCTCTGCATCTGATATGGATGTGTGACATATAGGGCACCAATTAATTATCTTAGAGCCTTTATAGATATATCCATCATTATAAAGCTTAACAAATACCTTGTTTACAGCGTGGTTATTGCCATCATCCATTGTAAATCTCTCTCTGTCCCAATCACAGGATGAGCCTAGCTTCATTAACTGTTCTATGATCTTGCCGCCGTATTCTTCCTTCCATTGCCATGCTCTTTCAAGAAAGTCTTCTCTGCCAAGGTCATGCTTCTCAATTCCTTCTTCTTTAAGTTTCTCGATAATCTTGACTTCTGTAGCAATACTGGCATGATCAGTGCCGGGTTGCCATAAGGCATTATAGCCTTGCATCCTCTTAAACCTGATAAGGATATCCTGCATGGCATTATCCAGTGCATGCCCCATATGAAGCTGTCCCGTAATATTAGGCGGTGGAATCACAATCGTAAAGGGCTTTTTGCTCCTGTCTACCTCTGCATGGAAGTATTTGTTGTCCAACCATTTTTGGTATAGCTTATCTTCAATATCCTTAGGGTTATAAGTCTTTGCAAGTTCTTTCTCCATTGTATTCTCTCCTATCACTATAATTTACTATTACACAAGATAGAGTTTCGCTTGCGAAACTCTCACGCCGAGCGCGGCCAGCTTTGCTGGCAAAAATCCAAGCGCGCGAGTGCGCATCCTTAGCGGAGCGTTTTTTATATAATAGGACGAACTTTCCTACTATATAAAAAAGGTTCCTCGACGCAAAGGACGAAGAACCGTGGTACCACCTTTATTCATAGCTATATATTGTTGGGTTGTAAGATACAATCAATAATATCAAGCTATCTTATTTGTCTGTAACGGGACTTCCCGGTATATCCTACTCACCCTTATTCTATTAGGCTTCAGAAATACTGCTACAAAGCTACCTTCGGTAAAACCTCTTAATGATCATCTTTCAGCCGGTGGACAATCCTCTCTGTTAAGTGTTATTTACCTACTCCTCTTTATCATCACATTTGTCATTATAAAATATTACTACTATATTATGCAAAATCACGAATTATGTCAAGGGGTATTTATTTACGGTTAATTAATTCATTAATTTCTTTGCTGTGTGATATTACTACCTTCTTTATATTGTCTATATCAAATTCCTTTTTCATATTATATTATTTTGTTATTGCATATTCAATATATTTCTCTTAGAATCAGCAAATCGAACAAATCTTTTAACTTCATTTGTGTAATATATTAGAATCTTAATATTATGATGAAGACATTAATACTGTAACATAAATTTCTTTAGTTAAGGATTTATGATTACATCCTGTTTAATCTTATATTTTTTTAATATCCTGATAGCTTCGACCTCACTATCAGGGTATGCTTTTATTAAAGATATAATAGCCTTGGTGGCCTCATCTTTTTGCTCCTTATTATGCTGAATGCGCTCTCTTAGCTTTTGTCTACGGACATTCAATCTATGCCTAACTTCTACCATCTCTCTGCTGTCTAGAATAGCAGATGGTTGATAGATCCATATCTCAGAATCATTCACCTTATACCTTTTTAATTCCTTTATTAGTATGTTATTATAAAACTCCAAAAGCTGTGTATTGCTTTCGAATCTTCTGTTTTCATCCTTTATCTTGACATACTGCTCCCAACGGCTTTTAAGCTGTTCATAGTTATCTACCATATATTTGCTATAGCTATACTCAAGATAATTGCGGTTGTTTACCGATTTTATTGCTACTTTATTGGCAAGCATGATTACCTTATTCAGCTTCAATTGTACCATCTTTATATCATGGGCATTCTTTCTAGCTTCCATAAAAATATAAAGCGCGGATGCCATTCCCATAAGAACAGTCAATAAGAAGGGGAGTGTCATATTGGAGCCTGATGAGCTTGTTAATAATGCGAAGATAGCAAATAATACAAGAATAACTATAAAGGTTGTTTTTGCAACTCCTCTTAAAAATGACTGTTTATTGATTATATCATCTTCTTCATCCAGAAAGCCTTGCTTTTCATTTTCCAAGCGCTTGATATCCCCGTCTATATCGATTTGATAGCTTTCTGCTTCCTTAAGAGAGGTTAATTCCTTTGGCAGTTGCATCTCATATCTTTCAAACAAACGATATTGAATGTCGGTAATATCATATCGTCTATTACGAATATGATTTCTCTCTTTATTGAGATTAAGTATATTCCTAGCTGCATCCTCAATTGCTTCTCTATCTAGCTTAGGAATCCTATCTATTTTTTCCATGTCTGAAAGGTAAGAGGTTACTGCTTTATATTCTACCTTAGACTCTTCAATTTGCCGGTAGCTTTCAGCAATTATCGCACCGTTTTCCTTAAAAATTCCCTTCAGATCTGTATATGAATTTAATTGTATAGTTTGATTTTGACTTGTAGTATTTGATTGTATGCGGTTTTGCTTTTTATCAGAATCTATATTATTAGATTTTTTAAAAAGATTTCCTAACCATCCCATTTTTGATTATCTCCTTAACGGTGCTTGGCACCACGTATTTCATCAATCCAGCTACCTATCATCCGCTCGCATTTATCTCTTACTTCCGTCGTTCTTCCTGATTTCTTCATGTTTCTTAGCTTATATATATCATCCATATCCTTGCATAGTCTTGCATCACGGGACAATTGTTCCATTCTTATCACAATATCCTCCCTGAGCTCTTCATTTATCTGATATTTTGAAGCATCATCATCAAAAGCATCTTTACCTTTTATAAGCCAAAGTGTATAAAAATACTGCCTTAAGGTCTCTTCTCTATGGTTGCGCTCATATGCATGTGAAAATAATTCAAGGGCTTTTTCCGGTCCGTAGATATGTAGAGCGGCAATAGCCATATTATGAAGTACATCCCCATAATCTTTAGGACCTAAATCCACCGCCTCTTCAGATATAAGTAGTCTGTCGTATTGGGCTGCTGCCTCCGCATACTGCCTTCTTTTTAAAAAAGAATTTGCCTTAATAAACCAGCGCCTGACAGGGGGCATTGTCCTTATCTCATCAACTGTAGAAAGAAGCTTCTTAATTTCTTGTTCGCTATAATAATCAGAACTACACATAACCACTGCCAACAGAGTCTTATAATCTGCACCCTGCTTAAGTGACATCTCCAGCTTCTCAGCTCTTGTGATTAGGCAAAGCTCTGTCCTTATCCAGTCCACCAATGAATCTGTGAATAATGTCTCATCGATAGAATAGATATTATTGTATATGTAATAGCATAGCTCTTCAATTGAATAAATTCTATAACCTGTAGCAGGTAGAACATATGGCCTATCAGTTCTTTTCCCACTGCAAAGAATTAGTTTACCCATACCTTATCCTCGCTTAACCGATTTATATATCCAGCAAATATTCTGATAGCTTTCCTGTAGCCGGATAGTCATCTCCAAATCCCATATCTGAAATTGTAACCTTAATCTTGTCTTTATTAATACATGAAATATTTAAATTCAGTCTGGTCATACGCTCCGGTCTCTTGGGAAGATTATATAGTGGTATTCTTTCTCTAATTATTTCCTTGGTCATAATATTTCGAATTACTATCTCAATATCAGTAGTTTCATATGGGATTACATCCACATCCTTATCAACCTCATACCAAGGCACCGCTGCATTTGTTAATATAATCTCCTGTGTGATTCCATCCAAATACGCTTTAATCGCTATCCCGCTTACTATCATCTCATTGTTCAGCAGTATTATATTATCAAGATTTCCATCTCCTGATAGCTCCTTTGCTCCGTAGCAGGCTCCCTTGGAATAAAGATTTTGGCCTAGGAACACCCTACGACCCGCACACAAGCTTTTTATAACATCTTCTGCCCAGTTATTATCAAAGCCTCTCCCGGTAAAATATAAAGTTGATATAATCTGCTTGTATAAAACCGTATTTGCTATAGTTTCAAAGGTATATTCTAAATCCACATTCTTCTTTTTAAATACACTGTAATTCAATGTATCCGAAAAATCCTTCTTTTCCATACCTGCAATCATGGGATTTGCCCTTCGATTTATACTTATCTGATAAAAACTAAGACCATCCTCATTAAAATCAAATAATCCTACATCGTTTAACCAAAGTTCCCTTTCTTGGCTAAGGGCATAATACATAAAGCTGCTGCCGTGGCTAATGATATCCGCTCTGTCTTTCTCTATTCCAAGCATATATAATGCTTCGTATATACCTTCGATAATAAGCGGATCCATTTCATTAAGAGTAATTACAATCTGTGTTATGGTTTCTGTGGGAAAATGATTTTTAATTAGTGTAAGAGTTTTTCTTAAAAATTTCTCTATCAGAGAGACTGCGCTATATTTTTGGCCATATATTGTGACCTCTTCACCATGCTTTAGCTTATGAAGCAGCTTATCAGCTATAATTCCTGAGCCTTCCTTAGCACACTTGATTGCCTCCTTACCATATACCCAGGTTCTTGATTCGCGCAACTCACATAAGGCAGTAGGAATGAGAGTATTTTCCTCATCCTCCACGGGGCAAATAGGTATCGGTTCATAAGTCTTATAACTGTAACAGCTTATCTGTGAATAATCCTCACACAAATCATAGCCAAC
The DNA here is from genome assembly GCA_004294845.1 of Anaerolineaceae bacterium. Classification (GTDB taxonomy): domain Bacteria; phylum Bacillota; class Clostridia; order Lachnospirales; family Lachnospiraceae; genus Mobilitalea. Next base: position 10,483 of record SHOH01000003.1, on the reverse strand, counting down.
AATCAATTTCCTGGTGTTGTCCATAATATATCTCCCTCGTATGTATTATTCTATAAAAAAGTAGATTAGTAATTATGGTAATGGCAAGGAACTCTCTCGAACTATATATTCAGTTTCAACATAATCTGCCATCATATCAAGAAGAGCTAATTCATCCTCTGAATCAAGTGCCATTAGCATTTTATTAATACGATTATATTTTGAATTGTCCGGTAGGGCTTTTGCATCATAACTAATCCGAAAGCCTTCCGTCATACTAACTTCATCCTCCAACTCCTCAGTTACATAGTACTGAAGCTCTTCATTGTAAAAAAGTACAAACTCCTTCACATGAATTCCTAAAAATACATTTGCCATTCGCTCGGTTACATAATCCCCATCATCCTTATTCTTTACCAATCTATAATGAAGAAAAACCTGCTTTTTGGGATTCGTCTTATATTCCACAAAATATCTCTCTGTTATCCGCTTGGGTAGCTTTACGACATCTTTATAATTTTTAAAGAAGGGTAAAATTATCCCCAGCCTATCAAGTCTGTCTATATTAAATAAAATAAAATTTAAATCGTTTTCTGCAAAATCTGTGTTGTGGGCATTATATTTTAACCAAGCCAGTAAACAGATATCATTCTCCTCGTAGTTTTGTTCTCTCCGCATAATCGGAAAAAGCTCATCATCAATATCTTGGTCATGGATAAGATATTTGTATGCATAATATGTAAGAAATGCCCGTACAATCAGGTGATTTGTAACCCTGTTGTAATAATCCAAGAACACTGCAAAATTCTCATTATGGTCACTTTCTGTAAATAATATCCCTGTCAAGAGCCTTTCCTCAAGGTCGCGGGGGTCAATATCAAAATCTCTTGCTGATTGCCATAAGGCAAGCATGTCCGCAGTTGAGCCTTGATAATATTTAACCAGATAATTTAGTATTGTCTCATCGTATTTTCCTCTGGAGTAAATATAATAGCATAGGGAAAGTAGAAGGTCCTCCTTCTTATCTAATCCTGAATAGGTTATCCATCCCGAGCATAACTTAAGTAGTCTGTGAATTGATATGCCTTCTGTTCCAAAGCTACCTAAGGCTTCTAGAGCTTTATCATAATAACCTCGTATAACCATGTATTCCAGATATTTGATTCTTTGTGATTCCTTTACCTTTGATAAATCCAGCTTCAGCAAATACAGCTCTAGCAGATTTGCATCATAATACTCATAATAATATTCAATAAGAGTTAATAAGCAGTCAACATAATATGACTCATTTAGGTTCTGTATCTTTAGAATATGCTTTCTAAGTTCAATAGCATCCTCACTAACCACTCTATTCCTTTGATAATGGTCAAATAAGTATAGAAGAAGCCTTGTGTGGTTTTCATAATTCATGTACATTCCATGAAATTCTTCCGCTATTAGAAGCGGTGACAATGTATAATCTATAGAAACAGAATATCGATTACCAAAGGAATCAATCATGAAAACGCTTGCACCCTCAGTGTAAATCTGTATATTTGCTCTACCGTCAGTAAGAGGTGTAATCACCTCATCTTCCAGCTCCTTATGTACGACAACCACACTTACCATATTTGGATTATCACAAGACAACTCCTGCGTAAACATTACATCAGGCAAATATTCTGAAAACCAGCTGTTATACACGGGCTTATCCATAAATTCCTCATATAAAATAGCCAGATTCCGACTTATGTTCTTTGCCTCCAGCTGTGCCCGGACAAATACCTCAATTCTCTTATAATATAATTGATATATCTGTTCATTGTCTTTTTTATTTCTTATAACATTCGCATATAAGTATGCACGCTTGTTATCATTAAGCCTACTGTTATATATAAAATATATAAGCAAGGGCTGTGGAAGAGGCTCCATCCTATTTTCATTAACGCAGTACATATAATATTCATATAATTCTGTTATACGAAGCTGAGCGTTAACTCCTAGACTATACCAAGCAAAATATTTGCTTTCTCTTTTGTATCCCTTTATAAGTAAGCTGCAGATTGAAGATAGTATCTCGTCTTTTTCATAAACTTTATAAAGCTTTGTCAAGCCTCTAAATACTATAGGTTCGAAATTCTTGAGCCTGGCTGCAAGATATGTATATTGAAGTACTAAGTCCATAGTCAGGCAGTTGTTTTTGATACCATAGTTCATGACATGGATTTCAAAATCATTCAATTCCCGCAGCAGATAAGGCTCTTCATTATATACACAGATAGCCTCATAATATAGTATCGGTGAATAGCATCCCCCGTCAAATTGCTCTTTAATATCTGCAAGCTTATAGCTAGGGTTTCTTTCATAACGCTTATCAGTAAGAAGTAAAAACCATAGAATTCTCCAGTCATAGTTACCGCTCAAATAATAACGGCTAATGGTATCAGTCACATATTGTATAGTTTCATCATCCCTTTTAAAAAGGGCTAACAAATAAAGATAAGCACAGTATTCAAATGTTGATCTCTTTCGAAGCGATGTCTCTTCCTTAGATAATTCGTCCAATAGCTTGGCAGCCATCCTTTTGTTGTCAGAAAGAACTGCCAGATGTATATTCATTAATTTCACCATAGTATTATCTTCAAGATTGCTAATACCGGCAAGTAAGGTCTTCGTATCCTGCATGTATTTACCCAGATTAATACGACCTATTCTAAAATCCAGATAAGATCTGATATAATTATAGTCATTTATTATGCTTTGCCTGAAAGCGGCAGCTTCAGGATTGATTTTCTTTTGCTTTTTACAGACCAGATTAACTGTTATGGTCTGATGGACGGTCTTTATGTATATTCTACCGAAGTTGTTACCCGGTGTCATGTTCTGTGCGCTTACGACAAATGATATCTGATGATTATTACCGATAAAACGATCTGCCCAAAGGAACTTCTGCTCAAGTAATATAAAGGGAGCATCGGTACTCACCCGAATTTCAGCATAGCCCCAATGATCCTTGGTAAGAATCAGCTTGTCCATAAAATCCTCATCCAGGATTTCATATTCCAACTGTGTTTTATCGATACCAAGATTAATTCTTGACTTTTTATTTACGGTTATTAGGAATTCTTCTAAGGCTTGGCTGGTAGAGATGCTCTTTAAAAGATTGCGATAAATGATATTGTATTTCTCTTCGTTCTTCAAAATAATTCGTTCAAATTCTTCGGAACGGAAAACCTTTTTTGCTTCGGTCCAATCCATTCTTGCCAGATTGGCAAATTCGAAGAGGTTTTTAATCTTACCAATTGATGTACTTATGGTAGGAGCTTTTATATGCACTGTAAAGGGTAGAATAGTTTCACCCAGGTCACTAAGGATAGTTATATTGCCGCTTACTATATCGGAAGGCTTAAGATAGGAAGCATTAAATCTATATGTAATGATACATTCTTTATCCTTAAAATCTGACAGACTAAGTGTGAGTAACCGTTCTGACGAAAATACAATACCCTTCATAATACGGTTGGCACTATTACTGATACTTACGCTTCCTTCAAATTGTTTGCCTGCCTCTACACTAAAATCGATCTCTTCTACAGAAAGGCGAAGAAAAGGAAGTTCATATTCAAATTCACCCTGGGCTAGTTGTTCAATTTTTTCCTTCAATTTATCACCTCGTGTATGGTAATCATTGCTTTTTATGTAAAAAAAGTTATAATTAAGTACAAGTGCATAACAAAAAGATATAATGAAAAAATTGACTAAGTATTATTTATATTTCATTCACCAATAATTATAATGCATCATGTAAAAAAAATCTAGTCCTACGATAGCCGCTATTGTAGAAAATCGTCCTATATTATTATAAATCGTCTAAAGGAGGAAGCCATGGTAAGACATAGCGATCACTTTCATGGAAGTGACTTAGAAACAATAGAAAAGATTTACGGTATAAAGAAAGATAAAATAATTAGCTTTGCTGCAAATGTAAACCCTTTGGGCATTTCACCTAAGCTAAGAAAGACTCTATCAGACCGCATTGATACTATAATGAGCTATCCCGACAGAGAGTATGGCTCCTTACGGAATCAAATTGCCGAATATGTAAATGCCGATATAGAGGATATAATTGTAGGAAACGGCTCCACAGAGCTTATTTCCTTATTTATACAAATTAAACATCCCAAAAAGGCATTGATTGTAGGACCTACTTATTCCGAGTATGAAAGGGAGGTGTCCCTTGGAGGCGGATGCTCACTTTATTACAGACTGGAAGAAGAAAACGAATTTCGAATAGATATTAAATCCTTGGAAAAGGAACTGGAGTCGGATGTAGATCTCCTTGTTATCTGTAATCCCAATAATCCCACCTCCTCATCCATAACAAGAAGCGATATGAGAAAGATACTTGACATATGTAAGAAAAAAGGTATCTTTGTGATGGTGGATGAGACCTATGTGGAATTCACCGAGGATATTCAGAAAATCACCTGTGTTCCTCTTACAAGATATTATAACAATATCGTTATACTTCGTGGTATATCCAAGTTTTTTGCTGCACCAGGACTACGTCTTGGATATGCAGTCTGTGGCAATGGTGACCTACTTAAGGAAATGAACCAACGAAAGAATCCATGGACCATTAATTCACTAGCCGCCATAGCAGGAGAAATAATGTTTACCGATGAGGAATATATATCTAAAACAAGACAGTTAATCTCAAAAGAACGAGACAGGATTTGTGGAATTCTTATGGACTGTCAAAATATTAAGCTTTATAATCCTACAGCAAACTTTGTTCTTATAAAGATTCTTAAGGATAGTATCAGCTCTGCGGACCTATTCGAGGCAGCCATTAAGAAAGGCTATCTTATAAGAGACTGTTCTACATTTCCTTTTTTGGATAACAAATTTATCCGCTTCTGCTTTATGGAGCCGGATCAAAATGATGCACTTATTAATATTATATTTGAATGTTTAAATAATTAAAGTTTTATTAATATACTGCTAATGCTATTGTTATATATTGTCTATTAGCCTATAATAATTAAAGTTTATATTACAGAGGGCTGTTGAAATTAAGCAGTCCTCTTAGTTAATGATATAGAAGAAAGGAAGTTCTATGCTGACAATACTGAAAAACCTTAAAAAATCAGCCCTTGCAATTCTTTTTGTAATAATACTCTTATTTCTACAGGCCTACACTGATCTGTCTCTGCCTGCTTATACCTCAGACATAGTTAATGTGGGCATAATGCAAGGTGGTATAGATAGTCCTATTCCGGAAGTTATCAGAGCCTCTAGGCTGGAGAAGCTCTTATTATTTATGGACGAAGGCGACAAGGATGATCTACTTGTTCACTATACACTACTTGATAAGAATATTCTTACCGAAAAGGAATGGGATTCATATCTTAAAAAGTATCCATTATTAAGTGACCAAGCTCTATATGTCTGGGATGGAGAGAATGCAGAATATATCAAAGAGTTGATTACCTGGCCCATCCTGATAAATACCGCTCTGGAATATACACAACAATCATCGGAACAATCAGATGACATGATTTCTACCCTTTTACCTTCTGAATTTCTTGCTGAGGGCATGGATATATATACCATATTAATCTCTATGCCTGAGGAAGCAAAGACCGCAATTATTAATCAGATTAAAGAGCAGACTAAGCAGGTGCCTGAAACCCTTAAAATTCAGACCTCTGCACATTATATAAAGGCAGAATATGAAGCTATCGGTGTAAATGTTAGCAGGATTCAATCAAATTATATTCTAAAGATTGGTGCCAAAATGATTGCACTTGCTATGATAGCTATGATAGCATCCATTCTTGTAACCTTTGTATCGTCTAGGATTGCAGCCAGAATGGGGCGTGACCTTCGAAATAATGTATTTACCAAGGTTCTCTCATTTTCAAATATGGAGATGGATCGTTTTTCCACTGCTTCACTAATTACCAGAAGCACCAATGACATACAACAGATTCAGATGTCTGTTATCATGATAATCCGTATAGTAGTCTATTCACCTATACTTGCTTTGGGCGGAATATTCAGGATTCTTAATACTAATTCCACCATGACATGGACACTTGGTGTAGGGGTTGGAGCTGTATTTTTTGTTGTTCTGACTCTTCTTATTGTAGCAATGCCAAGATTTAAGCTAATGCAAAAGCTTGTTGATAAGGTAAACCTTGTTTTAAGGGAGATACTTACCGGATTACAGGTTATCCGGGCCTTCAGTAATGAGAAGCATGAGAATGAACGCTTTGATATTGTAAATATGGATCTTACTAAGAACAGCTTATTTATTGGTCGGGTCATGACCTTTATGATGCCTGCTCTTATGCTGATTATGAATTTGGTTTCCCTTCTAATTATATGGGTAGGTGCTGATAGAATTAATGAAGGTACAATGCAAGCAGGTGATATGATGGCATTTATACAATACACTATGCAGATTATAATGTCCTTCTTAATGCTTACCATGGTTTCCATCATACTTCCAAGAGCTGCTGTATCAGCAAATAGAATTAATGAAGTCCTAAAAGAGGAACCCACGATTCATGATCCGGAACAAATTAAAGCCATGGATCCCGAAAAGAAAGGATTTCTTGAGTTTAAGAATGTTCATTTTCGCTATCCCAATGCCAAAGAGGATGTACTATCGAATATCAGCTTTGAAGCAAAGCCCGGTGAAATTACTGCTATTATAGGAAGCACAGGTAGCGGGAAAAGCACTTTGGCTAATCTTATCCCTAGGTTTTACGATGTAACAGAAGGGGAAATACTTTTAAATGGTACAGATATACGCAACATTTCACAGAAGGATCTTAGAAAAAGATTAGGGTTTGTTCCTCAGAAAGGCATACTCTTTTCAGGTACAATTAATTCTAATATAGGTTTTGGTATAAAGGATGCTTCATCTGAAATTATTGAAAAGGCAGCACGAATAGCACAAGCCGAAGACTTTATTAATGAAAAACCTGATGGTTATAATGAGGTTGTAGCCCAAGGAGGAACTAATGTATCAGGAGGCCAGAAGCAAAGACTTTCCATTGCAAGGGCTATTGCAAGAGATCCTGAAATATATGTATTTGACGATAGCTTTTCGGCTCTTGATTATAAGACCGACAGCAATTTAAGAAAGGCATTAAGACAGGAACTAGCCTATAGCACTGTGATTATCGTTGCACAGAGAATCAGTACGATAATGAATGCCGATCAGATTCTGGTGCTGGATGCAGGTAAAATTGTAGGCAAGGGAACTCATAAAGAGCTACTAAAGGAATGTGAAGTATATAATCAGATAGCTTCATCCCAATTATCAAAGGAGGAGATGGCTTATGGGTAATACTGAAAAAAGACCTTCCCATAATGATAATAATATGAAGGAAGCCAGATTTAATCAAAGAAGAGGACGTGGTCATGGCCCTGGCGGCGGGATGGGTATGCCGGTGGAGAAAGCCAAGGATTTTAAGGGCTCTATAAAGAAATTGATATCACACCTTGGTGGTTATAAATGGGCCTTCTTATTAGTATTTATATTTGCTATAGGAAGTACCATATTTACCATAATAGGACCTACCATCCTCGGTAATGCCATAACTGAAATAGTAAACGGGTTAATAGATAAAATAAGTGGCGGTAAAGGCATTGATTTTGGAGCCCTTAGAAATATACTTCTTATGCTGCTGGGTCTTTATATACTATCCTCTCTATTATCCTTTGTTCAGGGTTTAATTACTACAGAGATTGCTCAGCGTGTATCCTATAAGTTTAGAAAAAATATATTATATAAAATACACAGACTGCCTATGAATTATTTTGATACTATGACTCATGGTGAGATACTTTCAAGGGTTACCAACGATGTAGATACTCTAAGCCATAGCCTCAATCAAAGCCTAAGCCAGTTGATTACCTCTATTATCAGCATAATCGGTATCTTAATTATGATGTTTAGAATTAGTATACCAATGACTCTCTTTGCTCTGTTGGTGGTTCCTATCTCAGCCGGAGTTATGGGCTTTGTTGTAAAAAAGTCTCAGAAGCACTTTAAGGAGCAGCAGGAATACCTTGGACACGTTAACGGTCTTGTAGAGGAAGTATATGGTGGACACAATGTTATCAAGGTATTTAATAAGGAAGATGAGGTTATAGAGGACTTTAATGAGAAAAACAACACCTTATATGAATCCGGATGGAAGTCACAATTTTTATCTGGTCTTATGCATCCTATCATGCAATTTGTTGGTAACATAGGTTATGTAGGGGTTGCTGTTCTTGGCGGTTACCTGACTGTGAAAGGCAGAATCCAGATTGGACAAATCCAATCCTTCTTCCAATATATAAGAAACTTTACAATGCCTATAACTCAGCTCGCACAGGTAGCAAATATGTTTCAAACAATGGCTGCTGCGGCTGAAAGAGTATTTGAATTTTTAGAGGCTGATGAAGAAGAGCCAGATACCGAGACTCCACAAGCGACAGAAAATATTAAAGGTAATGTAGAGTTTAAGAATGTGAGCTTTGGTTATAACAGTAATAATATTATAATCAATGACTTTAATGCAAGTGTATCTGACGGTAAGAAGGTTGCTATCGTTGGTCCGACCGGAGCAGGTAAAACCACCATTGTTAAGCTTTTAATGAGATTTTATGATGTAACTAGAGGAGAAATTCTTATTGATGGGCATAATGTAAAGAACTTTGACAGAAGCGAGTTACGAAAGATGTTTGGAATGGTCTTACAGGATACTTGGCTCTTTAATGGGACTATCATGGAAAATATACGCTATAGCAAGCTTGACGCTAGCGATGATGAAGTAATAAAGGCGGCTAAGACAGCCCATGTTCATCAATTTATAAGCACTTTACCGGACGGTTACAATATGGTACTAAACGAAGAATCCACCAACTTATCTCAAGGGCAAAAGCAGTTATTAACCATTGCCAGAGCAATACTGGCTGATCCTAAGATATTAATCCTAGATGAAGCCACCAGCTCCGTAGATACCCGAACTGAAATCCTAATTCAGAAGGCAATGGATAATCTTATGAAGGGCAGAACCAGCTTTATCATTGCACATCGCCTTTCAACCATTAGAGATGCAGATATAATCCTTGTCATGGATGACGGGGACATAGTTGAGCAGGGTAATCATGAGGAACTGCTTGCCAAAGGCGGCTTCTATGCCAAACTCTACAATTCACAATTTGACCACAGTGCATAATCGGTGCCAGGTACCGTACCTGGCACTTCCCGAATGGTGTCGGACTATGTCGCATGTAATATGTGTTTAATATGAGCAGTAATGGTGAGGAGAATAATTTATGGATAATAACTATAAACGTGTAAACATAACTCTTACAAGTGAGGAAAAGAACCAGCTCCTTCATGAAATAGTCTATTATTTTGAGACCGAGCGTGATGAAAAGCTTGGAATTATAGGCTCTGAGAAGATTCTAGACTTCTTCATGGATTCTCTTGGTATATTTATTTATAACAGAGCTTTGGATGATGCGAAGCGTTGGCATGATAAAAGGATGGAGGATGTGGAAGCAGACTTCTACTCACTATATAAATAACGGTACCAGGTACATTGTGTTTTGGTAGCAGGTTAAGTACCTGGTACCAAAATTATGCTGAAAAAGCCGGATTGTTGGTAAAATACCTACTATCCGGCTTTTATTATATTCTTATGATACTTACTCTATATTGGTCCCGTTCTTAACATACTCGAATTCTTTCTGTATCTCTATAGATGGTTGTTGGGTAAGTAATGATACGATTACGATTGTCAAGCATGATACAACGAAAGCCGGGAACAGCTCATATATGTCTAGAATTCCTCCCATAGGTCTTATAAGAAGCTTCCACACAAATACCATGCCCCCTCCGGTAACCATGCCAGCGATAGCACCGGATCTTGTAACCCTCTTCCAGAACAGGCTAAAGAGCATGATCGGTCCAAAGGTTGCCCCAAATCCTGCCCATGCAAATGATACCACTTTAAAGATAACACTATTCTCATCAAGTGCTATAATAGCGGCTATCACAGCTATTACTATTAATGTTGCTCTCGACATAGCAAGCACTTCCTTATCTGAGGCATCCTTCTTAAGAATTCCATGATATATATTCTTAGAAAAAGCCGAAGCAGCAATTAAGAGATAGGAATCCGATGAGCTTATGGTAGCTGCAAGAATTCCTGCCATTACCAATCCTGCAATAATAGGTAATAAAAAGCTACTGGACATTAGTATAAATATACTTTCCGAATCGCTTGTAGTCAGTAATGCATCCGGAAATAATACTCTTCCGATTATTCCGATAAATACTGCTGCAAACAGAGATATTGCGCACCATACTGTTGCGATTCTTCTTGACATTTTCAGATCACTGGGATTCTTTATAGCCATAAACTTCAAAAGAACCTGAGGCATACCAAAATATCCGAGTCCCCATGATAGGGTGGAAATAATAACTAATGGTCCGTACTTGACCGGTGTA
>SHOH01000085.1 GCA_004294845.1 Anaerolineaceae bacterium | reverse complement strand
ATCCTCCATTCTATAAGAAGGCGAATTTGTGTATCATCACAAATTTGCTGTATATATATAGTTACCATTATTAATCTAAACATATCATTACTATAAAGTATTAATTAATTTATAAAATAGTAAAGATAGGTAACTAATATAATACACGATTATGGCCTTATTGCCAAGGGTTGGTTACCAGATATGCATTTTTTCGCAAAAATTATTTTAGTTATTATTGTAGATATTCTGAATATACTCTCTTGCTGCCACCGCATTATCTGGCTTAGTATCCTCTAGGGTACAATGAATATATGGCTTTCTTGTACGAATAAATTCTATAATAGGCTTGTAGTTTAACTCACCGTTTCCTGCCGCCACAGATATGATGGAATTATCTCTTATGATAAAGTCCTTCATATGAACTATGGCCACATCCTCACCTAGTAAATCAATGGCTTCCTCTATAACTTCATTTTGTTCCATATAATTATCCAAATCTAATAGATTTACAGGATCCAAGATTATCTGTAGATTAGGGGATGATATTTCATCTAAAACTCGTCTTGCTCTTTTCGAATTATATACAATATGATTTGTAACAGGCTCTATTGCAAATACTGCGCCCATTTTTTCTGCATATTCCACCACCGGTCTTAGATTATTAATAAATATCTTAAGAGATTCCTCTGTGCGGTTAGCCTCTTCAAACTTATATTCCTTGTTAGGTGCTCCGGTCTCTGTTCCTACAACACCACAGCCTAGAATTGAAGCAAAACGAATATGAGCCAGATATGTCTTTCTTATCTGGTCAAGCATGACCGGATCAGGATGTGCCAAATTCAAATAGCAGCCTAAAACAGCTATATCTATACCTGCTTCTTTGAACATATTTCTTAAGTAGATAGCAAGTCCTGGTGTCAACGCCCCATTATCTACTGGAAATTCCTTAATTACCTTTGATAAAGCCAGTTGCACGCATGTAAATCCTTGTTCTTTAACGATACTAAGTCTTTCCTCCAGTGAAAGTGGTAGAGTATCATGTAATCGTATTCCAATTTGCATATTAATCCTTCCCTTCTTTATATCATGTAAAAATCTATCTTTCACACTATCCTTATAATATCTCGATCTTATCAATATGATCTAAGACAAATGGCTGACCGTCCTGACCATTTATTTTAACATTCTTTAATGTCAATTGCTCTATATTAGTAGCAAATACCCCAACCTTTGAACAGGGTTCTATATCACAGGCCATAATCGGCATGTCAGCTTTTGGATCATCGGCATAGGTTACATTTATATTCTCCATTATAACTTGTTTAATCTTCTGTTCAGGTAGACCATAAAAATAAGCTGCTGCTACATGACAATCTTCACATTCTATATTAGAGAAATGTAAAGATTTAATATTAGGTGTTCTCTCATCTACAGGATATTTATCTCTTGATTGAACATATGTGGTTTTTCCATCGGGGTCACAAAAATAAAAACAGTTTATTACAAAAGGAGTCATAACATCCTTCATCTTGATATTATCAAATACTACCTTATCAATTTCTGCATCCTTTCCTCTGCCTCTTCTTGTCTTAATCCTAAGACCTCTGTCAGTTGAACGGAATATGCAATCTTTAACCTGAATATTATAAATACCTCCGGCCATCTCACTTCCTATTGTAACAGCTCCATGTCCGTGATCCATTTTACACTGCCTAATAAGGATGCTCTCACAAGGAATCTTGTATTTTCTACCCATATATATTTTACCTGATTTTAAGGAAATGCAATCATCTCCTAGAGAAAACCTTAAGCCGATAATATCTACATTACTACATGATTCCGGATTCAAACCATCTGTATTAGGAGATTCTGAAGGATTAGTGATATCGATATCTATAAAGGTAAGATTCTTGCTAAAGTAAGGATGAATTGTCCACGATGGGCTATTCATAAATTTAATACCTTGAACCTTAATGTTATTACAGTTATTTAGAAAAAGCAATCTTGGTCTAAAAGCACCTCGCATGATCCTGAATTCTTCCCACCAGTCCCCTTCACCTGCTCTGCCATCTATTGTCCCTTCACCGTATATGAGGACATTACTAACATTAAGGCCTGTAATTATTCCGGAGAACATCGGTAAAGGGTTACCTTCCCATGTACCAAGATTATATTCGACTTTTTCATCATAGCTTTCAATTAACCCAGGCAGAACAGGATATTTATAACGATCAGTCTCAGCTATAAGCACTGCATCTTTCCCTAATTCTATTCTCAAATCACTCTTTAAGAATAGGCTGGTTATTTTGTAAATGCCTTTAGGTATATATACCCGCCCCTCTTTGGGACAAGCCATTACGGCTGCTTGTATTGGCAAGGTATCATCCCATACTCCATTTCCCTTAGCACCAAATTCTTTAACATCAAGGGTTACGAATTCTTTATCAGTATTAAAGGTAAGCATCCGACTATCTCCGGATAAATCCCTAACCTCAATATTATATAATCTATCAGGCATTAATCCATATAGTGAAGTAATAACCCGATTAGTTTCCAAGGTCTTATCTTCATTGATAATTATTTCATATGTATTATTAGTATTATAGATTCCACCGTCATCAATCTCGATTACCGCATTTCTAGCCGACACAAATAACAATTCTACTTTCATAATTTGTCCCTTTCTAATTCATGTATACTTTAAGTATACTTGCCTAATGATTTCGTATCAGTTGAAACAAATAGGGCTAAACTACCTGTAAAGATAATTTAACCCTATATTTTTATGTAATAGGTCTTGCACCCTATTATGTAAATATTAGCCTTTTACACTACCTGCTGAGATACCCTCTACAAAATGCTTCTGTGATAAGAAGAATACTAGCAGTGAAGGAATTATTGATATCAATGATACCGCCAAGACTCTGTTCCAATCAAATCCCGCATCCGCATCCATTGATATCTTGACAAATATTGAGGCTGGATATCGTGTTGGAGTTTTCACATACAGTAAAGGTCCCATAAAGTCATTAGATGACCACATAAACTGGAATAATGCTGCTGATATCATTGCAGGTTTTATCATAGGAGCAATTATTTTCACAAGGGTCTGGAATGTATTACATCCATCGATCTGAGCTGCCTCCTCCAATTCCTTTGAAATATTACGCATAAATTGTACTAACATAAATACAAAATATGTTTCTGATGCAAATAGAGAAGGAACTATAAGTGGTAGATAATACTTGGAATCTATCCATTTAAACTCATTAAAAAGTACATACTGAGGAATGTTTAGAACTACCTGAGGTAAGAATAAGGTAGAAATCATTACCGCAAACAGGAAGTTTCTTCCCTTAAAACGAAATCTACAAAAGCCATATGCTGTTAAGGTGGAGGATAAAACCGTGAACACAACCCTTGGTATAACATAAGAATATGTATTAATCATGGATTTGATGATGTTAATCTGTCCTCCATAGCTTTTCATGGCGTTCTTGTAACCATCAAAGGTAGGATTCTTGGGGATAAGTCCTATACCACTAAATATCTCATTATTACTTTTAAAAGTAGCACTTATCATCCACAAAAGAGGATAGACCATTATTATTCCTACTGCTATTAAGATTGTGTATCGAATAGTTGTATTAATTGTACGTTTTCTTCCATACATCATCTTCTTACTTCGCCTCCTCATCTGAATAATGTACCCAGTATTTCTGACTTAAGAATGCGATTACAGTAAATACAGTAAGAATTATAAACATCAACCAGGCCATGGCACTAGCCATACCCATTTCATAGGATTTAAATGCATTGTTATATATTAATAGCGATATAAGTGTTGTAGAGTTTCTAGGCCCACCTTGTGTAATAATATATGGTCCGTTAAATTCCTGGAAAGCCTGACAAAGCTGAGTGACTAGGTTATAGAATACAACCGGTGTTATAATAGGAATTGTAATACTAAGGAATTGCCTTCCTCTTCCGGCCCCATCGATAGCGGCGGCTTCATACAAATCATTAGGCACAGCCTTTAATGCAGCAAGAAAGATTACCATGGCAGATCCAAACTGCCAAACCCTTAGTAAGCTGATAACAAACAAGGCATAGGATGGGTCACTTAGCCACTGAGGTCCTTCCACACCAAAGAATGCTAAAGCTGTGTTAAGCAGTCCGTCATCTCTAAAAACCGCTTTCCACAGAACAGCTATGGCAACAGAGCCACCAAGAATCGAAGGTATATAATAAGCTGTACGGAATAGTTTTACCCCTTTAAGCTTAAAGTTTAATATGTAGGCTATAAAAAGAGATATAGCTAACTTCAAAGGAACAGTAATAAAAGCATACTTGAAAGTGACATTAAATGCCTTCATGATTTTAGGGGATGCAAATATCTCTTTATAATTCATCAAACCGACTTCCTTTATTCCATCAAATAGTTGAAAGTCGGTAAAGCTATAAAAGAATGATGAAATAAAGGGATAAAGTCTAAAAACTAAAAATCCAATAAGCCATGGGAGTACGTAGATAAAACCTATGTTTCTTCTTAAATTCTTTTTTATCTTACTTTTTCCTGGACTAGCTTCAATTGAAATACCACTGACGTTTTTTGCCATAACGACCTCCACATAAAACTAATTCTCATCTCTTAACATAAGCCAACTGGCGTATGCCATCATAAAAGGGCCAACTCCTTTGGGATCGTCACATACCACCTTTTCAGAAAGGTAATATGTGACACTTCCATCCCTAGCTTCCCCAGGTCCCAAGCCTGCGACGGAACATATTCCATGAAGGGCAATACGACCATCTTTTTTTATAAGTTTATGTTCAATAAGTTTTAGTAGAATTTCTTCCCCAACTTTTTGATACTTCTCCTTAGAAAGAACCCCCACCTGACATCCTTTTAGTATGGAGTATGCAATCATAGCTGTACCAGACGTCTCAAGGTAATTTCCATATATATCAGCTCTATCAATAACTTGATAAAAAAGCTTGCTTTCATTCTTATCCTGGTACTGTAAAATCCCCTTTACAGCCTCTTTAAATAGCGCTTCCAGGCCTTTATAATGTTCAAAAATCTCTATTGAAATTTCATCAATAGTATCAATAAGTGCCATCAAATACCATCCCATTGATCTCAACCAGAAATTAGCTGATAAGCCGGTTTCTTTATTAGCCCAATGTTGGATTTTTGCTTCATCAAAAGCATGATAATAAAGGCCTTTTTCTTCATTATACATATATTTCCTTACATTATCAAACTGTTTTATAATATCATTATAACCCTGTTTTTGATTGAATTTTGTTTCATAAGCCATGTAGAATGGTTGTGCCATATAGAGTCCATCCAACCATATTTGATTAGGATAAATCTTCTTGTGCCAAAAATTCCCACACCCAGTCCTTGGATGAGTTGCCAGTTGATCCATTAAGGTATCTATAGCAAGGCGATATCTCTCATCCCCAGTTTCTTCATAAAGAAAGAACAAAACCTTTCCTGCATTAATGCTATCTATATTATATTCTTCTTTCTTATAATTCGATATTTTACCATCAACATGAATTAAATCCTCCATGTATCTAATAACAAATTCTTTATAATAAGCATCACCGGTGGCTTTGAATAATTGAACACATCCCATTAAGATACATCCATCTTCATAGTTCCAGTAATCTTTAAAATTTCTATATCGATCTAAATAACCTTTGATAAACTTAGAAACTCCATCTATCTTCACAATAACCTCCAGGTCAATATGACCAATGACAAATGATTTTTCTTATTACTGGCTCAAGGGTAAGATCCATTGAGCCAGTATATAAGATGAATAATTATATTTGATTTTACACCCGACTGATTATTTTGCTAATGCTGCTTTTATACCATCTACCAGCACTTGTGCAGCATCAGCTAGAGAGTAGTCGCCATAGCTTAATCCGGACATTGCATCAAAATATATACCGTCACTATTCTTAAGCTCAGCTGCCTCAAATTTAGGATCTAGCGGGAAGGATACCCATGATAATACTTTTACATTTGCTTCAGCAACAGTTGTGTCTAAGAGACCCTTATTCAAACATACCTCCAGACCGTTCTTACTTAGAGGAATACCACGTTCGGACTTCATAATCTCAACACCTGCATCCTCATTAAGTAAGAAGTTAATTAATAAAGCACATTCTTCCGGATATGGAGTTGTCTCAGATATAGCAAATGCTAATGAAACCTTTGCATATCCACCTTGATAATCACCCATATCTTTCATATATTCACCTACTATAAACTCCTGACCTTCGGCTAAAGCTTTTTGAAACTTAGAAGCCGATGAATCCCACTCAAAGATTCCTGCATATTTGCCTTCCATCCACTTAGGATTCTTGTCTAAGGACTCAGCACCATCACCTGTGATGGTCTGAATAGACGGAGTTACATGAGCATCTTCTAAGGATTGAATGAATTCTAAACCCTTTTGGATTTCTTCAGCAGTATATTGAAGTTCATTATCCACTACCCATGCTTTGCCATATACTGACTCAAGATAATATACCATAAGAATCATTCTGTCATACTCACCTAATGATATAGGATAATAGTCATCACCAAGTACATTCTTAAATGTCTCTCCGGCAGCATATAATTCTGCCAAATTAGTTGGTGTAGCAATACCCGCCTTATCAAATGTTGTCTTGTTCCAATAGAATATTCTTCCTGTCATTGATACAGGAATAGCCTGAAGTTCACCGGCTAATGTACACAGATCAAGAGAACTCTTACTAAAGTTTTCTAGTTTGATAGTATCTGAGTATTCATTAAGGTCTTTGAATGCACTTCCATCAGAAGAAAAGGAAGTAATCCAGTTCCAGTTAATCTGGTTTACATCAGGAGCTGTCTTGGTAGCAAATGCTGTAGCCATGCTCTCTTCCCAGCCACTCCAAGCGCCGTATTGAGGCTCGACAGTAATCCAGTCATAGGTTTCTTGGAACTTTTCAATTGCTGCCAATGTAGCTTCATGTCTGGAGTCTCCACCCCACCATGAGAATTTAATTGTTACCGGTTCTTTAGTGTCGGCCGTGTCATCGGCTGGTTTAGAAGCATCTTCTTTTTTAGTATCTTCTTTTTTAGTATCTTCTTTTTTTGTGTCATCTGTTTTTGCAGTATCTTCTTTTTTTGTAACTCCCCCAGTCTCAGCATCGGTATTATCTTTTCCACATGCAGCTAAAGATAATACCATTATTAATGCTAATAACAATGTTGCTATCCTTTTCATCATACTCTCTCCTTTTTAAAATAATATTTATTTTTATAAGCGAAGATTTACTTCACCTAACATGGCAGAATTCTTAACATATATCATCCTGTCATGATATAAAAATCTTATAATGTAACGCCTTGCTTAAATATCGCAATATCTCTGTAACCGTTAACTTCATTCTTTACTTTCTTTCCTGATGCTACATCAAGAACAAGTTCATACAGTTCTAAGGCTAATCTATCCAATGAGATATCCTCCAGCAGCTTTCCGGCATCAAAATCTATCCAGCCTTTCTTCTTATTAGATAATTCAGAGTTACTTGATATCTTTATGGTTGGTACCGGACAACCAAATGGTGTTCCTCTGCCGGTTGTAAAAAGGATAATATGAGCACCTGATGCAGCCAGAGCTGTCGATGCTACCAGATCATTACCAGGTGAATTCAGTAGTTGTAAACCCTTATTATGTATTAACTCACCATAATTCAAAACTCCATTTACTAGAGCAGTACCGGACTTTTGTGTACAACCTAAAGATTTTTCCTCTAAAGTGGTTATTCCCCCTTTAATATTACCCGGAGAAGGATTTTCAAAAATAGGTTGTTCATGGTCTATAAAATACTGCTTAAAATCATTAATCAATGTCACGGTTTGATCAAACAACTCACTATTGGCACAACGATTCATCAGTATAGTCTCAGCTCCGAACATCTCCGGAACTTCAGTTAGTATGGATGTTCCTCCTGCTTTTATTAGAAGATCAGAAAATCCACCAACAGTCGGATTAGCGGTAATACCAGAGTATCCATCTGAACCACCACATTTTAATCCTACTACTAATTCACTAACCGGAATCTGCTCTCTCTTAAATCCTGAGCTGTACATGACTAATTCCTCTATTAGATTTAATCCTTGCTTAATCTCGTCATCATACTCCTGGCACACTAGGAACTTTACTCTATCCTCATCGTAATCACCAATACACTTTTTCAGTTCATCTATGTGATTATTCTCGCAACCAAGACCCAAAACCAGAACGCCTGCACCATTAGGATGGTTAATAAGGCCGGAGAGAATCTTCTGAGTATTCTTATGGTCATCTCCTAACTGAGAGCAACCGTATGGATGGGCATAAGCAATAATATCATCGACTTCATCAGTTATAAACCGTTTGCTTTCTGCTGCTAGAAGTCTTCCAATATCATTAACACAGCCCACAGTTGGTATAATCCATACTTCATTCCGAATACCAACCTTTCCGG
The DNA here is from genome assembly GCA_004294845.1 of Anaerolineaceae bacterium. Lineage (GTDB taxonomy): Bacteria > Bacillota > Clostridia > Lachnospirales > Lachnospiraceae > Mobilitalea. The sequence continues at coordinate 4,707 of SHOH01000085.1, read as the reverse complement.
ACTTTCTCTTATACCCCATGAAAAAGTCTTTCTTTTGACTGGTAATATCATCACTTACAGTTTCCACAGAATCATATGTATAATCTTTGACTTCTTTTAATCCTGTTACTAGGTTATGGGTATGAACCCATTCTCCCATAGCCACCTTAGCGCTTAGATTACCAATAGGATAACCGTATTTGATAACCTCTGATCCTTGGTCGATATCCTCCAAGGCAAATTTATGACCTGCAGGAATATCTTCTAATAAGGTAATATTATTATCTTCTATAATAATTACTTGACCTTGGGATAAGGATTTTAATGCAACCGCTACATTATCATATTTATTAATCTTTATTGCTTCCTGCATAATATGGTGTTCCTTTCATTGCCATGGAATTAACTTTCCTAATCGCCTCTCTCATACCCAAATCATTGATATCCCTTAGATATGACCTTACTGCCTCAGAAAAGCCGGGCAGTTTGTTCAAATCCTGATCCCAGAACTCTTCTACTGACAGAAAGCTCTTCACTAAGACCTCATCATCCATCTGGGAATTAATCTTAAAGAATTCTATTACAGAGTTATCATCCAGTATTAGGTATTCTTCCCCATGTCTTTTATTAACATATACCCCATTATCCTGCTCCTTAAGCCCTCTGTAAAACTCAATAAGAGCAGCAATTGAAAATGTTAGCATAAAGGGAAGCTCACCTTTATGGTCTATATAATCCAATATGCTGGGTAAAATTCTGTATTTCCATTTAGACACACCATTAAGTGATATGGAAAGCAAGGGATGCTTATTATATGGGTTCCTAAACCTCTCTATTACCGAATCTGCAAATGCTGTTAAATCATCCTTAGGTAAATCCAAGGATGGAATGATCTCATCATATATAGCCTTAGTCATAAATGTTCTAATATCTTGATCCTCCATTGATTCCAGTACATAGTCATTATCAGACAGATATGATGCTAATGCGAAAGCTATATGAGCGCCATTTAATATCCTTACTTTTCTTAATTCATATGGAGAAAGATCCTTGGTAAATATTACCGATTGATTAGCTTTATGTAAAGGAAATTCACTGCTTATATTATTGATATCCTGGATAGCCCATAGGCCGAAGGTTTCTCCTGCAACCAACAGATCATCCCTATAGCCCAGCTCTTCCCACACAGCTAAAGCGTACTCATCGGAAAAACCGGTTATTATTCGATCTACCAGACTATTGCAAAATTCACATGCTTCATCTAACCAATTAAGAAATCCTTCCTCCAAATTCCAGAGTTTTATATATTTCATAATGACATTTTTTAATTCGTCACCATTATTATCTATAAGCTCTAAGGGCAATATAATTAGTCCCTTATCTTTATCACCTTTAAAGTATATATACCTTTCATATAGAAACTTTGTGAGTTTTCCGGGAAAGCTATTTGGCGGCTTCATATCTATAGTATCCTTATCATCATATACAATGCCGGCTTCTGTCGTATTAGATATAACAAAGCGAAGAGTCTTTATCTTGGTCAATTCTGCATATTTCTCATATTCCAGATATGGATGGACTATATCGGCAATAGATTTTACAATATGATTAAACTTTTTTACCTTACCATTCTCTATCCCCTTAAGTACAACTGTATATAGAAAATCTTGTTTTTTATATACATCCAAATCTCCCGCGGATTTCGTTGGTTTTACAATAACTATATCACCATTAAAAACTCCTCTTTCATTAGCTATATCTATCATTAGGTCAGCAAAGCCTCTGATAAAATTACCCTGCCCAAATTGTAGAACACGTATTGGTCGCTTAATCTTATCAAGTATAGTATTATTTAAGTAATTCATTATGTCCCCTCACAATTTCTCTAAAATGTAAATGCTTACATTAATAATTTTACTATTAATCAACACAAACGTCAATAGTTAATTTAATATCATTGTTATTATTGTTAGTTTTGAACAGTATTCGAATCGGTTTTTGTTCCTTTTTTATAGTTTATATTTTTTCTTGCTATTTTTTATTTTACAATGTATAATGTAAAATGTAAGTATTTACATACCCTTGTTTTTTTGGGGCTTCTAGCTTAATCTATAATCATGTGGTTAATTTTTATATAAATAATTAAAAGAGGTAATACTAATGAACATATACGATGTATCTAGAAAGGCAGGGGTTTCTATTGCTACTGTCTCAAGAGTAATCAATGGGAATTCCAATGTAACTGAAAAGACAAAAGAAAAGGTACTAAAGGTTATTGAAGACTATGGATATACGCCTAACGCATTTGCAAGAGGCTTGGGTTTGAATTCCATGAAGACTGTGGGGATAATGTGTGCAGATTCCTCAGACCCCTTCCTTGCTAGTGCTATATATTACCTTGAAGGGGACCTTAGATCCAATGGTTACGACTCTCTTTTATGTTGTACAGGCTATGAGGTTGATGTACGAGAAAAATATCTTGATTTACTGCTTTCTAAAAGAACAGATGCGATTATTCTAGTTGGTTCTAACTTTGTGGAAGGCTCCAAAGAGAAAAACCAGTATATTATAGACGCTTCACAGCGAGTACCTATAGCCATTGTTAACGGTGCACTTGATGGTAATAATATATATAGTACCCTTTGCGATGATTATAACGGAGTATATGGAGCCGTTAACAAATTAAAAGAAAGTGGATGTAGTAAAATCCTCTATCTATATAATTCTAAGTCATACAGTGGTATAAAGAAGTTATCCGGCTATCTGGCTGCCATGGGTATGGATCCCAAGGAACCAACTGAGGGCAATGATTATGTGAGGTTTTTTAATGGTGATATCAATGAAGTAAAGGACTACTTAACCACTTTACATAATAATGGGCTAGAGTTTGATGCCATTGTTACCGCAGATGACAACCTGGCAATAGGTGCAATTAAGTATGCTAAGGCATGTAACATAAAAGTTCCTGAACAGTTATCAATTATAGGATATAATAATTCTCTTATAGCAGAATGTAGCGATCCTGAGTTGACCTCAGTAGATAATAAGTTAGAAGCCGTATGTAGTAATTGCGTTTCCACATTGATGGGTGTGTTTGCAGAACAGGAAGTGCCATTAAAAACGGTATTTTCTGCTGAAATAATCATAAGAGAAACGACTCGCTTTTAATCTTTCCTTGGTAAAATATAATAATATATTATCATAAATATATTAGGAGCTTAATTGCTTCAAATTGCATAGAAAGGATTGTCAGATTATGAAGCCATTTTTAGATCAGAATTTTCTTTTATCCAACGAAACAGCGATGAAGCTTTACCATGACTATGCAAGCAGGATGCCTATAGTCGATTACCATTGCCATATTAATCCCAGAGAGATTGCAGAGGATAAAAAGTATGACAACATTACTCAGGTATGGCTGGGAGGAGACCATTACAAATGGCGTTTGATGCGTGCGGCTGGTATTGATGAATACTATATTACCGGAGACGCCCCAGATTATGAGAAATTTGTCAAGTGGGCAGAAGTTCTATCTAAAGGAATTGGTAATCCTTTATATCATTGGAGTCATCTGGAATTACAAAGATATTTTGATTATCATGGAATTCTAAATAAAAGCACAGCTAAAGAGGTATGGGATATATGCAATAAGAAGCTTGCCGAAAGCTCTATGAGTGTTAGGAATATTATTAGAGCTTCCAATGTTACTCATATCTGCACCACAGATGACCCTGTGGATTCCCTAGAACACCATGATTTTATAGAGAAGGATCCAAGCTTTAATGTTAAAGTATTGCCGGCTTGGCGTCCTGATAAAGCAATGAATCTAGAAAAACCAGAGTTTTTAGATTATATTGGTCGTCTAAGCAGCGTTAGCGGAGTAAAGATTAATTCCTTCAGTGACTTAAAGGATGCACTTATAAAACGAATGGAATTTTTCCATTCTAAGAATTGTCGAATATCTGATCATGGACTAGACTATGTTGCATATGCTCCTACATCGGATGATATTATAGAAAGCATATTCCAAAAACGCTTACAATCTACTTCCTTAACAACATTTGAAATCATTCAATTTAAGACTAGTTTCATGTTATTTTTAGGTAAAGAGTATCATAGACTTGGTTGGGTTATGCAGTTACATTATGGTACGAAGCGTAATAACAATCTATTAGCTTATAATAAGCTTGGTCCTGATACCGGATATGACTGTATCAACAATTACGCCCCTTCATCCGAGATGGTAGATTTTTTTGATGAACTCAATAAGACAAACCAGCTACCAAAAACTATAATCTATAGTCTTAACCCAAATGATAATGCTGTTATAGATACAATAATCGGAAGCTTCCAAGATTCCTCCACAATTAGCAAGATACAGCATGGAAGTGCCTGGTGGTATAATGATCACAAGTTAGGAATGACTGATCAAATGACATCCCTTGCTAACATAGGATATCTTGCCGGCTTCGTCGGAATGCTTACTGACTCCAGAAGCTTTTTATCCTATCCAAGACATGAATATTTCCGTCGTATCCTATGTGACATAATTGGTACTTGGGTGGAAAACGGAGAATTCCCCCAGGATTACGAAACTCTTGGAGAAATTATAGAGGATATCTGCTACAACAACGCAATAAGATACTTTGGATTTAAATAAATACTCTCAAATAAAGAGCTGTACAAAATATCTAATGGGCATATATGTGTTCCCGTAGTACGCATTTA
>SHOH01000217.1 GCA_004294845.1 Anaerolineaceae bacterium | reverse complement strand
TTACACAGTATCTTCACCGATATTAAGAACTGACGGCTTAACTATACCGATGAATGTAATCTATGAATATTTGAATCAATACATAGAATTAGATGTTACTGTAGCAGAGACAGCAAAGATTGGAAGCTATCCTATTGAACTCTTAATTTATGGCAATACATCATCTATGGGACCAGATCCTGTTTCGACCAGTCTGACAGTAGGTACTCAGATACTTAAGGAGAAGGAGCCTGCCCAATTAACGGTTAACAAGATATCATTTGATAATCCAACCATAGGTCAGGATATGAATTTGTCCTTTATGATAAAAAATGAAGGAGAAATAGCAGCTAGGAATGTGTATGTAAGTGTGGATTATGCAGACACAGGAATGATAGCAGGATATTCTGCTAAGAATATAAAGGTTGAAGATATCGCAGGCAATAAGGAAACTCCACTAAGCTTGCCTATTAGGGTTTTACCGACAGCAACAGCTGGCATTAAAACTTTAACCATAAATCTTATCTACAAGGCAGATGACGGAACCACCTTAACTGAAAGTCATGATATTTATCTGACATTAATGGAGAATGATAATGCTCCTAATCTGAATTTAGGTGATTACAGCTATAATGTTGTGGCAAAACCAGGTGATAAGCTAGGGTTAGTTTTAAATATTATTAATAAGGGTAAATCAGCCGCTGTTAACCCTCGTATCTACGTGGATGAATCCAGCATCGGAACCACAAAGTTTATTAAAGATTATTATACTGATTACATAGAAGTAAAAAACATAAAATCTAATCAAATAATTAATGCGGAAGTCCCTTTAATGATTTCAAAGGAAAACATTGGTGGTATGCATGACTTAAAGCTGATTTTGGTTTATTTTAATGAAGAAGGAGTAGAGTTTAAATCTTCTGTAACATTATATCCCCATATTGAAGCTGAAGGCATATCCGAGGATGGCACACCTATAGTCTTAATAAGTAATGTTTTGCAGTCTCCACAAAAGCCTGTGGCAGGTGAAAGACTGGAGGTTTCCTTTGATATGGTGAACAAGAGTGCAATTGATCTTAACGAGCTTAAGATATCTCTTAAGAATTTGGTAGGGAATACCTTTATTCCGGTTGAATCCGATCCTTACCAGTATATTGGAGTACTTAAGGGTGGAACAACCAAGAGAATTACCATACCTCTTACCGTATCTGAGGATATACAGGAAGGCCTCAACAATCTTTTAATTGATTATTCATATACAGGCGGAGGAGATTCTATTAATATTCCGATTCTTGATGTCCAGAATGATCTCGGAAGCGCCAGTAAGCCAAGGCTTATAGTAAGTAAATATGAAGCGGATATGGATGAATTAAGAGCTGGATCAGTGTTTAATTTTAATTTTGAAATCACTAATACTCATTCATCTGTAGCTGCCAAGAATATAATACTGACGGTATCCGGCAAATCTCAGTCAGGTCAGGAGGTTTTCACGGTAACTCAGGGAAGTAACAGCTTCTTTATCAGTAAGATAGGGCCCGGAGAGACCTTCTCAGAAAGTCTGGAGATGAAGGTTAAATCTGATACGGCAACCAATGCTTATCCCATAAATGTTACTATAGAGTATGAATATGACGGTATTGAGCCTAATCCCACCACCGGGAAAGTCGGTGAGACAGAGGATTATGAGCTGAATTTGCAGGTCGTTGAGAACGCCAGACCTGTAGTTGATTATGTAAATGTATATTCCTGGGATAGAGGAGTAATAGTAGGGAATCCCGCATCCTTGACATTTGAATTCTATAACATGGGAAAATCCACTTTAAACAATGTTGTGGCCACGGTAGAAGGAGACTTTATGTCAAGTGGTAGCTCTATGTACTTTATGGGTAACGTCATGGCAGGTGGCAATGCCTATGCAGAATTTGAAGTAATTCCCAATGTAGAGGGCAATGCATATGGAGTTGTAAAGATAACCTATGAAGACAGTAATGGGGAAGAGCAGGTTTACACCAAGGAATTTGAAGCGTTTGTTATGGGAGAGCAAATGTGGGATCCTGGCATACCTGGTGATGGTGGTGTGGATGTATTTAATCCTACAGTCCCCGAACCTAAGAAGGCAATCCTACCCACATGGGCCTTTATAGTAATACAGATTGTTGTACTTATAATATTTATACCTGTTACCAGAAAGGTAATTATTAACATATATAAGAGCAGGCTTCGTAAAAAAGAAGAAATGTATTAAAAATCCCAGCAAATTTGTGCCAGAGCACGAATTCGCAGTTTATAGGGAGAATGGAGGATTATAATGAGTGAGTTTAACGTGATTGGAAGAAATGCAGTAATGACAACCAGTGAAGCAATTGCGGAGGAAATATCTGCCGTGGAAGATACTCCTGTAGAGACCGAGGCTGATTTAATAGCCGATGATGAGTTTGCCGGAGACGAAGGCTATGTAGA
>SHOH01000084.1:10030-13384 GCA_004294845.1 Anaerolineaceae bacterium | reverse complement strand
AATTTTATAATATTACAGCAGATATATTTTGTCAATTTATACCTCTCAAATACATCATTGCTAGTGATTAAGTTAGATGATATCATAGAAAAATTGTACCGTCAGACAAAATTATAAAATGAGAGTGCAACATCATGTCGCACTCTCGCAGTCTAATCTCATTATTACTTTCTCTTTACAGGAATCCAAATCTCACAGCTATAATTTTCGTCTTGATTTCCCTTAGGATAATCATTTGGATTACTATATAGTTCAATGTTATAGCCAGCTGCAATTTCATATTCCTTGCAGTTTGGAAACCATTCTGAGAATATCTTCTTATTTGTCCCTTGAAGCGATCCCGGTAAAGGACCTTTACATGGAAATACTACCCATGTGTGCTTGGGAATAACCCTTGTAGTACAACCATCAGGTATGTCATTCCAAGGCATATAGTTATCTGCTATCAGATACTCAAAATCGCCTTTACCTTCTTCTTCAATACAAACACCGTACATTCCACAGACAATTTTCCCTTTTCCGCTTTCAAAATGTTCATCCCAAAACTTAGGTATCTCAGCAAATGCAGAATCGTATTTAAACATCTTTGAGACTCCCATAATCGTGAACGCTTCTTTTTCAACAATCTTGTAATCCATAATAAAACCACCTTCCAATGAAAATTTGATTTTAAGTGGTGCAAATGATTTTATCATTGCTCCATCCCTTCTAACCGCAGTAGGTGTGACGCCATGGAAGCGAGTGAATGCCTTAGTGAAGCTATCCGGAGATTCATATCCATATTTGATTGCAATATCAATAACCTTTTCATCAGACGATACAAGCTCAGTGCCGGCAAGAGTAAGCCTGCGTTGTCTGACATATTCACCTATTGTAAAACCACAAAGCATAGCAAAACCTTTTTGGAAATAGAAAGGTGATATCAATGCTTTTCTTGATATTTCTTCTATCGACAGTTCTTCTGTGATATTATCCTCTATGAAACTAATAGCTTCACCGATACTTTCAATCCATCCCATAGTCCTCACCCCTTTCTGTAATATAATTTTATCAATGGTTAAATGATTATGCCCGATATTTTATGTTATGTTTTGTCAACAAGTGTTGCGATTGCTCATTATTGTGCTCTGAGTAAAATCATACTGCTTTTATAATCTCCCCATAATAATTCATCTGGAGCATTGATACCATAATTTATGAGCTGTTCACCGCTTATTATTGTTTCATCTCCAATTTCATAATTATAAGAAGGATCAAGCCCCATAAGTTTTATTCTACGAAGGGGCGTATTGGGAATCCCAAGCACTCGGTATAGGAATAAAACAGCCTCTCTTTTGTCCTCTGAAACATAGATTAAGGAAGAGTCATTTCCATCAAAGGGACTTTCTAGGCGATATAAATCACCAAATTGTATAAGCTTTCGAATAGATTTATATAAAGCTACCTGTTCCTTAATATATTTCTTTTCATCATCATTATATTTGGTGACATCCAGTTCATAACCGAAATTCCCACTCATTGCTACATGATGACGAAAGTCCATGGAGGCATTTCTTCCTGTCTGGTGATTAGGAACATCTGACACATGGGCTGTAATCGCACAAGAGGGATATACTATGGACGTACCATGCTGTATCTTTAACCGCTCTACCCCATCGGTGTCATCACTTGTCCAATTCTGTGGCATATAATAAAGGATACCAGGATCAAAACGTCCACCCCCACCAGAGCAACTTTCGAATAGAACATGAGGAAATCTGTCTGTAATAGTATCCATCACTTCGTATACACCAAGCATATATCTGTGAGCCGTCTCCTGCTGCCTAGATTTTTCAAGTAGAGCCGATCCGACCTCAGACATATTCCTGTTCATGTCCCATTTGACATAGGATATGTCAGCACTGGAAAGTATATCAGTAAGCATCTTAAGAATCGCTTCTCGTACATCTTCTCTAGAGTAATCAAGGATTAATTGATTTCTCGCAAGTGATCTATGGCGATTAGGCACATGAAGACACCAATCAGGATGGGCACGATATAAATCACTGTCAGGAGAAACCATCTCCGGTTCAAACCATAGACCAAACTTCATCCCATATGATTTTATAGTTTCGACAAGACTATGTAATCCGTTAGGGAGCTTGCCTTTGTGAACATACCAGTCCCCCAAACTACAATTATCACTGTCTCTTTTCCCAAACCATCCATCATCTAATACCATCATCTCCATGCCAAGCTCTGATGCTTGCTTAGCAATTTCTTTAATCTTATCCTCAGTAAAATCAAAATAGGTTCCTTCCCAATTATTAATAACTATTGGTCTTTCCATATTCTTGAATTTGCTTTTCATCAGGTTATTTCTATAAATTCTATGATAGGTTCTAGACATATGACCAATACCCGCATTAGAGTAAACCATAACTACCTCTGGAGTTATAAAATCTTCGCCCGGTTCTAGCTTCCATGAAAAATCAAATGGGTTAACTCCCATAACAACTCTTGTGGTATCATACTGGTCAACCTCTACTGATGCTAGAAAGTTACCACTATACACTAAGCTAAACCCATATACTTCTCCCACATTCTCATCAGCACCCTTATCCATAAGTGCAATAAATGGGTTCTCAGAGTGTCCACTTGCACCCCTGCGACTTTCAATACTCTGAGTACCATGCACTATTCCTCTTCTTACCACATGGCGCTCTCTAGCCCAGCTACCAGATAAACTCAACATATCAAAATCATAATGGTCAAAATCAATTCCAATAGATAGCGCTCTAAGGATTGATAGGTTTGAATTCCCTTGGTTAATAAAATGCGCTGAACGAGCGATAACATTTTCATTCTTAAACACACTATAGGATAAAACAACCTTAAGATTAATTAATTTGTCCACTAATGTAATATATAGTGTCTCAACCTGGTCTTCACTACCGGTAAGAGAAGGAAGACCTTTAAGCTTATCCTTTCCCTTTACGATTTCATATGAATCATATGTTAAGTCGGTTATCCTTGTACCATTGTCTAGCTGTACTTGATAGGCAGGCACACGCAGATCTGTATTACCATATGCCGGATATTCGGCTCTCATTGTATCCAATGAAAATGATCCATCATCATCAGGGTTTGCATTAAATGAAGCTCGTCCTTTATCCTTAACCATCTGGGATATGACTGGCTTCTCTATTTTATTGCCATAGTATACATGCTCAATGTATTTATCTTTCCTGATTCTAAGGATATAAGTTGCTTCCTTAGCCTGTAATACAAAGCTTTTATCTTTTTCCATATAGACTATACTCATATTCTTATCCTCCTATCGTTGTGAAGCTGCTATTAGTTAGCTGCTATTAG
>SHOH01000084.1:3519-9930 GCA_004294845.1 Anaerolineaceae bacterium | reverse complement strand
TGCTATTAGTTGGCTTCTATTTGTAAGTCATCATTACAAGATAAGTTAAAATATCATATGTTAGTTACCGGATATACCCAACTATATTCATGTCCTTGAATTCTGTCATTCTAAATGATTTGTAGAATTTATTACTTACCATGTCTTTTATATCAGTTATAACCACAAACATTCTTGCCTTAGAGTATTTTAACATTATTGTCTCGAAAAGATATGTTCCGATCCCTTTTTGCTGATAATCTGGGTCAACAATTAAATCTTGTACTAACAAAATATGTTCTCCATCTCCAACACATCTAATAAAGCCTACAAGCTTATCTTTATCAAATGCCCCCAAAATATATAATGAATTATCAAAGGCTCTTATTAATTTATCATCATCTTTCAAATAAGTAACCCATGATTCTTTTCTATATATATCCTTTATCGCTTCAATTATAGATGAATCAATTTTTTTATATGTTATCATAATTTCTTCCTACCACCTTTCCTGCTACTGAATAAATGAATCAATAATATCTAATATGTCCTCGCTCCAAAACACAGGACCTCCATGATCTACTCCTTTGATTTCATAGAAAACCACATGTTTATCAGCTTCCTTGAGCTGATTATACAGCTGTCTGCTATGCTCTATACCTACTTGACCATCTGTAGCTCCATGCATTAATAATATATTTGGTAAATCAACTTCTTTAGAAATATATGCAGCACACGATGCTTGTCTGGCTAATTCTTTGTTGTCAAGAACGTCTTCTACTCCTAACAAATCCTTTGTTGGCCGAAAATCCTTTGGCATCCATTCAGGAATTCCTTCAGTTGCACATAAAAGAATGTCGGTAGGTGCTGATTGTGCAATTACACCTTATTGTAAACTTCGCTTACAGCTTTCATATTCGGCATATTGAACATCAGGAACATATAGCCATTCTAAATCATCACACTCTACTTTAATTGCATGATGTTCTTGAAGCATATTACTCATCCTCCCTGTCACCTGTTATCAATAATATGTTAGTTTGTAATATAATTAACTTATGGCTTTTTCGCCAAATACATTGTAATTCTATCATAGAGTGTTATCTTATTACCGTATCTTTGAATTACTTCTCTAATACCATCATAAAACTTGGACTTATATGGTTCTTGAAGTGTTAGATGGTCAGAATGAGTTCCGATTAATGAAACATAGTTATCTGCGCTGTAATCTCTCGTTTTAAGGTACTCTCGACGCTCAAGATCAACAAAGCCATATTTGTCACGAGCATCATAATCTAACCTGCACTTATACTCAGTCTCAGGGTGAAAGAACTCAGAATATACTTCCTGTATTTTAGTATATAGCGGTTCGTCTGTATATCCACCTCCAGGCTGGATATCCGGTCTCATCATAAACATAGCAAAGGATCCGTTACTTCTTAATAAATCATAGGCCTTAGGATATCCAATTTTCTCAGGTATCCATTGAAAGGCTGCCGCTGAATACAGCAGATCAAATTTGCTATTTCCAAAATCATATGTCTCAAAGTCCGCATTAACAATTTTAAAATTATCATATGAACTAAACCTATTAATCATAAACTCTGTAAAGTTCTCACCTAATTCTATTGCTAGATATGAGCAGCCAGTTTTTAAAATAGGTTCAGTTGCTTGTCCTGTTCCGGGACCGATTTCTAGTATTGCTTTCCCGGGACCAAGCTCTGCATACTCTATGAGGTCTTCAAAAAGCTCATCGCAATAACGTGGTCTCCATTCATCAAATTGCTCTGGAATACTGTCAAATACTTTTCTAAAATCCATATTAGTCTCCTATCTTCTATACTCCTCCCAGATCTCAAAGAAGATGTTGCTTCTCTCTTCATATGATGGGTTGAGTTTTTTTATTAAACGATCATATGTAATCGCTGCAGTATATAATTTACCTGCAACCAAATTAAATATCTTATCTCTATTCGAGAATGGACATTCAGATTTCATTTCATTTATATATTCCAGTTCTTCATGATTACCATATCTGTGAAAATTAGTTCCCAAAATGGGGATTACTAGTCTTAGGATTATCAACACCTAATTTCGTACCCTTCGGCAGTAATATATTACTGAAGCAATCTAAGGTATTAAATACGACCGTATCACCATCTTCACAAAAACATGCTGGTTTATTTTCACTAGATAGATTATAGATAACATTCTCATTTCTAATTAATATCATCTCTTTCTCCAATATGTTTACGCACTATCTGATACTTACAAATTTATTTTTGCTAATTGTATATAGCTAAAAATTCATATCTTCAAGAAGTAGTACGGCTGTTTTAATAGCATTTGGGCATACTTCCTCTTGCTTACCTGGAAATTTAGCTCTGGCTTCCGTATCTCGAACATCATACCCAAGTATATCACGACAAAGAACAGAACCATTTCTTTTAACATACTCATCCATAAACTTAGAAGTCAGTTCATAGCACCTTGCTTTTGATTCTTTATCTTCTGCTTTGTATTGTCCGTATCTTAATCCAATTGCCATAACTGCTCCCGACACAGCTCCACATACCTCACCACATCGCATACCTCCACCAAATCCACAGGCAAGCTTCATGGCAAGCTCCTCATCCATTCCATACTTGGTACAAAAGACACCTATAACTGCTTGCGAACAATTGAATCCACTGTCAAATAATTTAATTGCTTTTTCTACTCTTTCATTCTTGAGCCTCTCATGGCTAAAGTCATGAGTGTTCTTAGTTGTGTTCATATAGTAAACTCCTTTGAACTTAATAGTATTTATATATTAATTTATATAAATATTGACATCATATATGACATCACATATAATAATATTAGGAGTGATATAATGAGTAAACGAGAGAAAATAATTCAAAAACTCAAAAGCAATCCTAATAATGTAAGATTTGAAACCATACAAGGTTTATTATTATATTTTGGTTTCAAGGAACGTCAGCCTTCTAGTGGTTCAAGCCACTATACCTTTGTATACAATTCAACCATAATAACGATACCTAAACATAGACCACTTAAAAGAATTTATGTTAAACGAGTATTAGAAATACTTGAAGAACTAGGTTTAATAGACAAGGAGTGATTAGTCATGAAAGATCTAAAATACTATCTGGAACGAAAATACCCTCTCGTTGTTGTCCAAGAAGATGATGGCTCTTATTTCGTTGAATATCCTGATTTAAAAGGTTGCTTTTCAACTGGAGATAGCTTGGAAGAAGCCGTCCAACTATCTTTAGATGCAAAAAAAGCTTGGATTGAAACAGCAATAGATGAAAATATTGATATACCTACTCCCAAAACAGCCAATGAATACTCCGGTAATTTCAAGCTACGAATGCCCAAATCACTTCATAAGTTACTTGCTGATGCGGCTAAGCAGGAAGGCGTTAGCATGAATCAATATTGCGTATATTTACTCAGCAAAGACCTCGAACATGGACATCAAACAAAAGTATAATATGTATCTTTTATAGAAACTAGGTGCATTGACCCCTAGTTTCTTTCTATTTATCCAGATACTTATCCATAAGTATTAAATCGTCATACACACCATTAATCTTGATGTAATCCTTATGATATCCCACCTTGACAAATCCAAGCTTCTCGTACAACTTGATAGCATTTACGTTACTTGCTTTAACTCCTAGACTAATATTCTTAATATTGCTATTGTTGTTAGCAAAATGGATTAATTCTTCCATAACTGCGCTTCCAATTCCAATCCGCCAATAATGCTTTATTACTGAGATAGCTATTTCACTGTTGTGCGATATTCTCTTTCTTTTGTGGCAACTAATCTGTGCTATACTAACGATAGAATCATTTATCACTCCTAATAACATTAATGTATTATGATCATTATTAACCCTTTTAATAAATTCAATCTCTTGGTCTACAGTAAGAGGAAACTCATCTTTACCAAATAAAAGATTATCACTCTCGCCACCTACATGATTAAGGTAGTCAATCATAGCTTGAGCATCATCTTCTGTGGATTTTCGCAAAATCAATAGCTCTCCGTTTTTCAGAAAAACTTCTCTCAATACTATCTTGTCCATATGAGTTTCCTCCAAATATTCTATATATTTCTATATTAATTAAAAAACAATGGCAGATACTCCTTGTGAGCCTCTAGCATTTCATCCAAAACCTTAATGGCCAAGTCTTGTGAACCGACCAAAGGATTAATCATCATAGCTAGTAAGGCTTTATCATAATCACCGCTTACAGCAGCCTCGCAAGCTGCTATCTCAAAGGATTTAATTTGCTGTATTAGGCCACTTGTAGCCTTTGGAAGTTTTCCTGCAGCAATAGGTATAGGACCTTCCTTTGCGATGATACAGCCCATTTCACCTATCTCGTTAAACTCAAGCTCAGGAATTGCTCCATTATTAACTGTATTTACAACCTGAATATCTCTGGTATCATTGTAAATCGAACAGATAAGGTTACAAGCCGCATCACTATAATAGGCTCCGCCACGTTCCTCAAGCTGCTTAGGCTTCTCACTTAAATTCATATTCTGATATAGCTCAAACAGTTCATCCTCTATCTTCTTCACCTTTTCAGCTCTTGTACCATTCTGCTTGTAGTATTCAAGACCCTCATCAAGATATTCTTTTGCCATGTAATAATATCTATGATAGTAACACGGTATAGCTCCCAGTGCTTTGATGAACCCTCTATCCCATTCCTTTCCTGTGACATTCTTAGCACTCTGAGTTCCCCAATTATCTATTACCTTCTCTAACACATTTCTTCCGTCTACGTGTACTGCAGTAACAAAAACCATATGATTAAGTCCGCTGAAGGTTACATGAACTTCTTCCATGGGTCTTTTTAGAATACCGGCAATCTCCTTATGCATACCAATAGGTAGATTGCATAATCCCACCGCTTTTCTTCGATTGGAATATCGATGAATTGCTTCCATCACTATTCCTACCGGATTAGTGAAATTAATTAGCCAAGCATCCTTACATAGCTCATCCATATCCTTGCATATATCCAAAATGACCGGTATGGTACGAAATGCCTTAAATAGTCCTCCGGCTCCATTAGTCTCCTGTCCTAGTAGACCATGGCTTAAGGGGATCCTTTCATCTTTAACTCTTGCATCTAATAAACCTACCCGAAGCTGTGTAGTTACAAAATCAGCATCCTTTAAGGCTTCTCTCCTATCAAGAGTTGTATAAATCTTCATAGGTATACCCGCCGCATCTACCATACGCTTTGCTAGGTCGCCGACAATTTCAAGCTTATGTTTACCCTCTTCAATATCTACCAGCCATAATTCACTTACGGGAAGCTTGTCATACCTTTTTATAAAGCCCTCAATAAGCTCAGGTGTATAGCTTGAACCACCGCCGATGGTTGCTATCTTAATACCCTTCATCTAACCTACCTCCTCATCATTATAACGGTTGAAAAATTCTATCAAAGCACCAATTTTACCGGCATGATTGCCTAGATTGCAGGCTTCTACCTTTGTATAGTCTATTAAATGGTCAAATATTTCAAACACCCTGTCTCTTAAATCTTTAATAAAAACCTCCTGTACGGAGATTCCACCTCCGATTAATACCTTTTCTGGGTCAAGGCTTATTGCTGTATTCCCAACCAGTAACGCAATATCCTCTATCCAATCATTATAGATTTCTCTAATCTCAGGCTGATCCAAGTTATTAAATACATATACCCCATCAATGCGTTTACCTAAAGCCTTAGAAACGCGCTCCACCAAATCCGATGTAGCCGGTGCGGTAGTATAGTATCGTTCTCCATTCTCTTTCTCTTTACTAAAAAGACATAATCCGAACTCTCCGGCCTTGTAATTCTTCCCTCTGAATAGCTTTCTGTCCTTTATGATTGCGCCACCGATGCCTGTACCAATTGTCATCACACAAAAATCCTTACACTCTCTCCCCGCACCAATTTGCATCTCAGCCAATGCTGCGCAATTGCTGTCGTTTTCGGCTGATACAGGGAGTCCTGAATATTCAGATAAGACATCCTTCAGGTTAAAACTGACAAAGTTCTCTCCAACACTAAAATCCGTATTCTCACATGTAACCGGATTAAGAAAGCCCCCTATACTAATAGCAATACCATGTATAGATGTCTTAACCTCATCCACGATACTTAATAGCTGCTCCTTGAATTCCTCAGGATTTTCTTTAGTGGGAACCGACTTTATATACTCTTCATTAAAATTTGCATCCATAATACTATATTTAATAAAGGTTCCTCCTATGTCCATAGCAAGATATTTTTTCATAATCCACCTCTCATTAGTTATTTTTGTTGTCGATTCAATGCTTTAATAACATTATATACTTTCCAAAATCAGCCATCAACCTTTAATTGAATACAATAAACCGATTTATAATT
>SHOH01000084.1:0-3419 GCA_004294845.1 Anaerolineaceae bacterium | reverse complement strand
TCAAGAAAATCACCAAATACATGACCACACATAGCAATGTCAGCAAAGCCATCATGAAATGGTATATCCTCAAGTAATCCATCGACCACATAGAGATTAGTAATTTCTTCTCTTTTTGCACGGTTACGCAGATACTTTCTTAAATTATGTACAGGCTCGACACAATACACATACTTTGCCAGATGAGCAACTGCAAAAGCTTGCTTTCCTGTTCCTGAACCGATATCAACTACCGTCTTTCCCGAGTAATCTGTTAAGTCTGTCAGTTCTCTCTCGTCCCAGTTTACAAAGGGCTGATTATGATAATCATCAGGAGTAGTAACATAGATCACCCAATCTTCCATGGAGCAAATTAATTCTTTCTCAATAGCTTCAATATCATCAGGAATCACTTCGTCCTTATACTTAGCTATTAAGTCATCCACCCATTCGCTAAGCTCAGGTGCTTTGTTCATTATGAACCACTTTATATAAGGACGAGTTCTAAATACGAATGCAAGCTCCCTATCTTTCCCGTGCTCAGGCAAATATAGTAATTGTCTCTCTTCAAAAAGTAGCATTGTGTCTATAGGCTGTTCACCTATATCTTTTTTCCAATTAAACATATAAATCCTCCCATATGTGGGGAGGGTTACTGAATAATATCCCTCCCGTTATTAAGTTGTCTTAGAATGTTTATGTTTTTCTTCATATGAAATCACCCTTTCAAATTGATTTATCATAACGCCTAAGCGAAACAATTAAATTGATTAATAAACAATACTACGTAAGTACTCTTCCTGTTTTCCTTCTAGCCAATACTGTATCCTTGGTAGAAATTCATCGGCTCGTTTGCCCGTGCTCCAAATTATCTGCATAAAATCATGCTCAAGCATATAGATTGTAAGCCTTCTTTCAATCATTGGAACATTATTAATTTTCATCTGCAGGCTAAATACATTCTTGAACATATTCATCATCTTTATATCCTTCGAAGGCGGGAATAGACTCCAGTGTAACAAATGTATAAGCTCGAAATCCCTCTCCCCGAATTGGGAACATTCCCAGTCGATTACTCCTGCAAAAGCCTTATTATGAATAATGATATTCTTAACATGAAAATCATTATGTAATAGAACAGGGCCACTCTCATAATCCAAGCTTGATAGATTAGTCTTTATATATTCGTTACTTAATTCCAGTAGCCTAGTAAGACAATCATCTAATTGAATCTCTTTAATACCCTTATAGATATAATCCCAATATAACTCATGACCTGTCCTCCATGATTTATCATGATTTGGAATTATGGGAATGTAGTGACCGATATCGTATTTTTCACCCTTAATACTATGAAGACCAGTAAGAAAGTCCGATATACTTGTGCCTATATCATGTATGTCTTGATCACTTAAGTCATTGTAAACCGATAACAATTCAGTACCTTGCATATATTCGAGAATAATGTAATATATCGTTCTGTCCTCAATTATTTGCTCAGAAGCACTAATAATATGTGGTACATGCTCTAAATCCTTAATCCGATTAATTTTATTCTGCTCATCAATCATTGACTGCTTTGATGTACGAATTAAATATTTGTCATCTACATTAAAAACTCCACTATCAAAGCTACCAATTATCTTTGTAACCTCGTTGCATTGTAATTGATGTCGCTGGCATATTTCTCTTATGTTCTGATTTTTCATAGTATCCTCCGAATGGTGTTGTTTCTTACGATTATTTTTCAATCCCACGATCTCTCAATTTTATAACCTTTGTTGGATTACTTTCCTCATCTAAAAGAATTAGTGAATCGATAATCCCTCTGCCACCGGCACTAAATTGTTTATCAATTCCATATACTTTTATGATAAAGTTCTCATTATTGATATTATAAGTCACATTCCCTTTTTCACGAATATTAAATTTAGCCATTGTTCCATTTTTATCTAACACCTCAAAGCGAATCATATTGTTTAGATATCCATTTATTGAGAAGTTCTTAGAATCTCTCGAATAATTAGTTAACTCAAATTCATATTCGAATTCTTGAATTTCCCCATCTGCAATTTTATAATCATAAAAATTACCTGATGGAGCAATTGCTATTGTATTAAGGCCTTCAGCATTTCCTACAGCCATATGCACAAAAGTGCTATGGGCAAGATAAATTATTGTAACTGAACCGATAAATAAAAGAATTTTATTTAACCTGTTCTTTTTTACATCATCGTTAACATACCAACTGTATACATTAAAGACTATGAAAAAAAGGATGCCAAAATATATAACAGCTAAATGCGTACCAGTATATCCATCAGTCCATGATTTCATCCCAATTGACTCAAGTACTATATCACCTAATGCTCTACTATGTGGTGTAGACAGCATCATATAAAAAATCAATGCTAATAAAATTATTGGACCATATAATTTAAATTTAGTTTTCATACTTTCAACCCTTCTATCAAATAACCTAGCTTTATGATTTAAATTCTGCAGTAGATATCAACTGGATATCTTCTTTTTCTAGAAATGTATTCCAATAACTTACTACAGCTTCACCATCTTTGTGAAATGTGCTATGCCCATCACTAATCAGTACCACCGAAAAATTAAGCTTCTTAGCATCAAGACAAGCTGCCTGTATACAACCATTTGATACGAGTCCTGTAATTACAACACTTGAAATATTTCTTTCTTTAAGCAAAGATATAAACTCTTTTTCTTTGAATATACTGCTGTGACTTTTGTTCATCAAGATGTCGCTATCTGAAACAACTAATTCATCAGATAACTGCCATTCTACTGAATTTTCTTTTGAGAAGCTAGTATTCGTATGTCTTATTAAGATTACAATCATATTCTCTTTATGACTATAATCAAGTAGACTATTGACATTGTCAATAAGCTCTTGCTTATTATATACATTTTTTTGAAGCAAACCATTCTGCATATCAATTACTAATAATGCTTGATTATCCTTACTAATTTCCATGTCTTAGACCCCCCGTCTATATTCTTTTTATAAAGCAAACCAATCTATTGGCTTCCTCAAAACCCAAACTTTTATGAAAATCAATACTGAAATAATTCTCAAGCAAGCAATCCGAGGCTATTTCAGAGAAGCCTTTTGATCTACTCCATTCTTCTGCTCTTTTTACCAATAAGTGAGCAATTCCTCTTCTCCTGTAATCATCTAATACATATATTCCTTCAAGGTATGCTACCGGTGAAGAATCACTTCCCTCTACATAATCAAACCTTATTGATACATGAGTAAATCCAAGGTATTCCTTAGTATCTTCATCCTCATAGTATAAGAAGCATTCCTCTTTATCTGAACCTATAATATCCATAAATTCATCCATAAGCTCTTCGTATTCATTATCTGGCCATAAGGCATGTGCCAGCCTAGCACAATCCTTGACATTATC
>SHOH01000216.1 GCA_004294845.1 Anaerolineaceae bacterium | reverse complement strand
ACCATCCGCCGCCATTAATCCAATCACCCCATGCTCCGGGAGGTACAACAAGGTTGTTTCTATTCTCATCATCCAACTCTGTAGCAATTTGGTTAATCGCTGTCAGGTCAAATGATTCTGATTTGTAATAGATTCCGATATCTATATCAGAATCCTCTGTATGGGTACCTCTTGCACGGGAACCCCCTAATACGATGCCTTCTATATAAGGCAAAGAAGATAATTTCTCTGTTACTATTTGAATTACATTATCTACCATACGAACACACTCCTTTATTTTATTTTGCATCTAATTTTCTAATCTCAGTTATCATTGGGCAAACTATTGCAATGCAAATAATTAAAATACCTGATAGTAAAAACCAATGATTTACACCGATTCTATCAGCAAAGAACCCAGATAGAATTAACCCAATTGGCATAGCAAGTGACATGATACTTCCGGTCAAAGAAAATACACGTCCTAAATATTCAGGCTTAATTTTCTCCTGAAAAAGAGCTGTTTGCACACCGCTATAAAATGGCACCGAAAGCCCCATTATTGCACAGCAGACTACAAATATGAAAAATCCACTTTGAGGAAGTAATCCTGAAATGGTTAAGCTTATCCCCATCATAAAAATTGATGCCGTTATTAATAAGATTCGCTTTTGGTAATTCCCAAATAACCCTAATAATAGACCCCCTATCAACATACCAGAGGCATAAGCAATCTCCGTAATAGAAATATGCATCGGTGTACCATTAAAATATTCCATAGTGATTAAAGGATATAAAGCATTTATGGGCATATAAACAAACATATATAATGTTCCAACGAGTAATAAAGCAAATAATCCTTTATTTTGCCGTAGTACAGCCATTCCTTCTTTCATTTCTCGTATGAAATTTGGTTTCAAACTTTGCACTTGATCACCCAGCTTAGGAATACGTACAATTGCTACCGTAATAGATGCAATCACAGCACCCAATACATCGATGGCAATAATAGCATTTAGTTCCCAAACGGAGTATAAGAGTGCTGCAACCGCCGGACTAACAATATAGCTTATAGACTGCAAAGACTGACTATAGCCTGCACATTTCGTAAGCTGCTCTTCTGGTACTAAAAGTGGCGTAACCGCATTGAGAGCCGGGGTATGAAAAGCTGTTCCAATGCTACGGATAAACAATACTACCATAACCATCCAGATAGGTAACTCCATATACAATGCAACAATAGCTAGCACGGCCCCAGCTGCTGCGATAATTAAATCAGCACCAATCATTATCTTCTTCCTATCATGACGATCCACTAATACACCAATGGCTGGTCCAAAGACCGCATAGGGTAAAAAACCTACTAGTGAAGCCATAGACAAGACCATCGCAGATCCTGTTTTTTCTGTAAGGTAAAAAATAATCGCCATTTGCAGGATGGCACTAGTGATTAATGATACTGCCTGCCCTGCCCATATTGTATAAAACTTAAGTTTCCAATTGTTGTATTTTTCCATTTATATTATCTCCTGCATATTATTTTGCTTGAATTTCTATTTTGAATAGCATTCTAGGCAATAAAAAATGCAGGCCTAAATCCACAATGTGGCTTTTGGTCTGCATACATACAATTTGGAAACATTCATATTAAAGACATAGTTAAATAAAGGTATAGTTTAATAACCTATATCCTCACCGTAACTAATGAATGCTCAATATCGTATAAATAAGCACAACAAAAAAGCCTATCATCGGGGATAGATTCTGCTTTTTTTATTGCCAGCTTATCTTAAACGCATTGAGGCTGTCATAGTTTCGGTTCCTCCTAAATTCTTATTTGGATCATCATATATTTTAACACAATAAGTCATTTTAAGCAACTTTTAAATTAAAAAAATCCATTAAAAACCGCCAAATGGTGTTAGCCCTTAATTGGCGGTTAATATTCTATATCTCTTCGTCAATCTCAATCCCAGACTTGAATTCAACGGTGAGCTTATCTTCATATATCGTTACTTTTTCAATAAGCCGCCTTACCAACTGCTCATCATATTCCTCCAACTCTGCGGATTGTTTATTCAAGAAATCAGTCATTTCAGCGATTCGTTGCCTTTTTCCTTCTCGCTCTGCATTTTCAACAAGTGCATTTTGCTTCAATTCTCGAAGGCGGTAAATTTCATCAGCCACATCTTCATAGTCATTCTTGGATTTTGCTTGAATAAGAAGCTGTTGTTGTAATTCTTCCAATTTGCTATCAATGTCATCAGTGGCATTATCATTTTCTCCATTAAATACAGTAGCTATATTTTTCTGTAGCACCTTGAGGAATGAGTCTTTGTTAGCCAAAAGTTCGTTAATAGCCTTAACAACTGCTTTCTGCAATGTTTCCTCATTTATGGTAGGGGCAGTGCATTCAGACCCTTTTTCCTCCAATCGGCTGACGCATCTCCAAACAATAGATTTGTAACCTCGGTTATTCCAATGTAC
>SHOH01000215.1 GCA_004294845.1 Anaerolineaceae bacterium | reverse complement strand
ATACCACCTGTCGGGGGCATGCCATATTCCAAAGCGGTAATGAAATCCTCATCTGTCTCATTAGCTTCCTCATCTCCTGCTGCCCTAAGTGCTTCCTGTGCCTCAAATCTAACTCTCTGGTCTATAGGATCATTCAGCTCAGAGAATGCATTAGCAAATTCACGTCTTGTAATAAAAAGCTCAAAGCGTTCTGTATAATCAGGATTATCTGGCTTTCTGCTTGCCAAGGGAGATATCTCAACAGGATGGTCCATAATGAATGTGGGTTGAACCAGATGCTCTTCTACATATTCCTCAAAGAACAGATTGATTATATCGCCTCTTTTATGTCTTTTCTCAAATTTAATATTATGTTCCTTTGCCAGTGCTTTAGCGGAGGCTTCATCCTCTATCTGATCAAAATCAATATTAGCATACTTTTTCACGGCTTCAACCATGGTAAGTCTCTCAAAAGGCTTGGATAAATCTATTTCTTCATCTTCATAGGTTAATACAGTATCACCAAGAACCTTCTTAGCAACTGAGCGGAAAAGATCCTCAACCAGATCCATCATACCATAATAATCGGTGTAAGCCTGATATAGCTCAAGCAATGTAAATTCCGGATTATGTCTAACAGACAAGCCTTCATTACGAAATACTCTTCCGATTTCGTATACACGCTCTAAACCGCCCACAATAAGCCTCTTAAGATATAGCTCTAGAGAAATCCTCAAAAATATATCTTGATCAAGTGCATTATGATGTGTGGAAAACGGTCTGGCAGCAGCTCCGCCAGCATTAGGAACCAGTACCGGAGTCTCAACCTCCATAAAATTCTTACCGTCCAGATAATTTCTTATTTCTCTAATTATCTGAGACCTCTTTATAAAGGTGTCTCGAACCTCAGGGTTTACAATTAAGTCAACATACCTTTGACGGTATCTTGTATCAGTATCCCTTAGCCCATGGAACTTCTCGGGAAGTATCTGTAAGCTTTTTGAAAGAAGCAATATGTTTTTAGCTTTTATTGAAACCTCACCCGTATGAGTCTTAAATACTTCACCTTCTATGCCTATAATATCACCGATATCATATTTCTTAAAATCTGCATAGGGCTCTTCACCTACATCATCTCTTCTGACATAAGCCTGAATATCCCCTTTTAGATCTCTTACATTACAAAAGGAAGCCTTACCCATTACACGCTTAGTCATTATTCTACCAGCAATGGACACGGTTTTACCTTCAAATTCCTCAAAATCACCGGTAATATCCAAAGAATGATGGGATACCTTATATTTCATTATCTGAAAAGGGTCTTTCCCCTTATCTTGAAGCTCAGCCAGCTTAGCTCTCTTAATCTTGAGCAGCTCATTTATATCCTGTTCATTTTGTACTCTATCGTCAGCCATCTTTACCTCTCGTTCCGCCGCCATAGACGGCATTCAATTCATTAGTTTGATCTTTGGATCTCCAGAATTTCATATTGAATAACTTCGCCATGAGTCTCAACATCAACAATTTCACCGATTCTTTTGCCAAGAAGCTCTTTGCCAAGAGGAGATTCATTAGAGATTTTACCCTTAAGACTATTAGCCTCAGTAGATCCGACTATTTTATATGTTAATTCCTCTTTCAATCCCAAATCATAAATACGAACCTTACAGCCAATATTGATAACATCGACTTCAACTTCATCTTCTATGACTACTTCAGCATTCCTAAGGATCTTGTCAATCTCTTCGATTCTTGACTCAATATCTCTTTGCTCATCTTTAGCAGCATCGTATTCAGCATTCTCTGAAAGATCCCCCTGCTCTCTTGCTTCTTTTATCTTTTGAGCGACTTCTTTTCTTTTATTAACCTTTAAATCATGAAGCTCTTCTTCTAAACTTTGCAATCCTTCATAAGTTAATATGTTTTTCTTCTCTACCATAAAACACCCTTCCTCCATGTTGCATATTACTTTTAATTCCATATAACACATTCCAAGTATTATATATCATCGATAGTTTCTTGTCAACATCATATATTATCCTATAATTTGTCATGTTTCATCAAAATATTCACACAATTTAGACAATAACCGTAATGAGTTCATCCTGCTGAAAAGTTACTTATATCTTATCTTTATAGCATATAAAATATACTGTCCATTTATGAATATTCCGTAACAATCTTATTAATATAATCGTTAACTTTCCCCAAACAATCTAAAGATTGTTTTATTATCTTTAGATTATTTTATTATCTTTAGATTATTTTAGATAATTTTATAATCTTTTTATCACTTATAATCTTTTATAATAATTACTAAAATCAAAGGTTGTAAAATAATCCATAGGAGTCTCTGCTCTGCGGATAAGCTCTACTCTTCCATCTTCCTTTAAAAGTAGTTCGGCACTCCTTAGTTTTCCGTTGTAATTATATCCCATGGAAAACCCATGAGCTCCTGTATCGTGAATAACAATCAGATCACCAATAT
>SHOH01000214.1 GCA_004294845.1 Anaerolineaceae bacterium | reverse complement strand
GCTCCGTCATAGGTGTAGGTATAGGTGGTTCCGTTATAGGCTTCTTTAATCAATTGACCTAACCCATTGTAGGAGTACTTCACGGTAAACGGCAGTCCCCGCTCCCTCGTCTCGGCATCGGTTTCCATTTCCTTTGCTCCGGCTAGGTTATAATCTGTTGTTTTAGAATTGCCTAAAGCATCTGTTACCTTTACTATGTTACCAAAGGTATCATATTGATAGGTAAAAGCAGTAATATTAACCCATTCCTTCTGCCATTCAAATGAAGAACTTAAGGTCATTTTCTGGTATACTGATTTATTTTCTAGCACTCTTCCCATAGAATCATATGTCATCTCGGAATGCGCCATATCCTTTAGTGCTACACCCTCTATATAATTTTTTGGAGATACTATGGCTGTGTTTCTTCCCATACGGTCATAATACATACGAGTGATATTCCCAAGGGCATCGATGAATTTAATCCGATTGCCACTAGCATCATAGATAAAGGTACTTTTATTGCCCTTAGCATCCGTCTCAGATGCGATCTGTCCATCCCAGGTATATGTCTTAGAAGTAACTGCCTGTCCGGTTACTTCCCCTAAGGAATTCTTAAGTTGCCTGGTGGTAGACAGTGCCTGGTTAAGCTTGTCATAGGTATAAGTGGAAACATTACCTGCGGTATCAGTTTGGCTGATCATATTTCCATTCAGGTCATAGGAATACTCTGTGGTAAGATTTATGCTTTCATTTGACCTGTAGTCGTTGCCTGTAATATCTCCTGCTCTGACTTTATTAATAATTTTAGTAGGCTGATCCAGATAATTATACTCTATTAAGGTCATCTGGGTATCCGCTGAATTAACATATTCGGTTTGCTGAGATATTCTCCCTTCTTTATCGTAAAGATAAGTTGTTTTTCTTCCCTCCGAATCCGATGTTTCGGTTAATAGTCCATTCTGATATATATTGTATATGTTATATGTGTTATCAGTTACCGTATTTAAGTCTACCAAAGACTTTCCGCTCTTTTTGGTAATAATTCTCCCTGCTTTATCATAGGTATAGCCAGTCCAAGAATACATGGTAGTTCCATTATCTACACAAATCGGTTCCCATGTATTTGTGGTGTTTCCGAGACTGTCGTAGGTATAGTAGGTGATAGCACCATTTGCAGCCGATCTATGTTTTATAGTCCCGTCTAGGTTATAATCTATAAAAGTTCTGCCGTAGTCACCATATTGGACCATAACCTCCCGTCCAGCATAATCCAGAAGTGTTACAATCTTAGATGTAGTGCTGTTATCTACATAGGAGGTTGTGGTCACCTGAGTATTGTAGTTAGCAGTTATACCATAGCTGGTTTCATTTAATAGAACCTCTGTCGCACTTGCATTCTCCTGAAAATAGGTTTTCGTTATACGATTTAATGAATCATACTCATACCGATAGATTGAGCCATTTGGCTTCTTCTCAGTCTTTTTATTACCAAAAGTATCCCAGGTGAATTCAGTACGGTACCCTTCTGCATCGGTGACTGCCTCCTGATAACCGTTATCACGCCATTCATAGTTGGTTCCAATCGTTCCTAGATATATTCCGGTTGAAATATTATCCTTTAGCTTATCATACTGATTCGGGTTGACCTCTAATAAGGTATAACCTGCAGGATCATAGATAGTTCTAATAACACCACCATCTGGACGGATTTCCCGAATAATTTGACCGTTTTTATCATAGTTCCACCAGGTTTTATTACCTTCAGGGGTAGTTTCTGAAAGCTTCTGACCAAGAATGTCATAGGAATAAGTAGTTATATATCCTGATGAATCCTTTATAGAAGCAATATCTCCATATCGATTATATGTATAGCTTGTTGTATTTGCCTCCGGGTCGGTTTCAGATTTTTTTAGCCCAGCAACATTACATCCAAAGAGATCATTTGCCTCTGCCTTTGTATAATACTGATAGCTTGTGACTGCAAAATCAGTAGTATTACCTTTCACATAATTACTTATGCCATTCAAAGGTTGAGCCATCTTCAGCAGATTTCTACCTTGAGAATCATAAATATAATAGGTGCGATTACCGATTTCACTAATTTCCTCTATAACATTATTCCACTGGTCATAGCGATATGATTTAGCACCTCCGTCAGGTTTTATAATCTTTGTAACATTACCGGTGCTTAGATCTACTTCGTAATTCGTAAGATTACCATTACGATCTCTCATGGATTTTAAATCACCATAATAATTCTTGCTATCCTGCAAGCTATATTCCGTATAAGTAAATCTACCATCGGGGTCTAGCACTTTAATCGTGTACATAGCGATATCAAACCAATAGGTCCATTTCTTATTTGTATTATTGGTAATTGTTACATAATGACTATTCATATTATAGGTATAATTCCAGGTTTCACCGGCCGCATCGGTTGTCTTGATTACTTTATTCTGTGAATCTCCTGGATTATGGCTATATATAAGCTGTTGAAATATGT